>NZ_JASAUS010000153.1:0-16707 GCF_029953005.1 Bradyrhizobium sp. Mp27
AGTCTCGGTCATGGCGTATCGCTCTCCTCGAGAGGTTCTGGCAGGCTCGTCACCCGCCTCGATACGCCGCCTTCCTCACACCGTCATCACCCAGATTCCGCCATAGCTCGGATCTTGGAAACAACCTCTACAAGCCCCGGAATCGCTTTGTGTCGGGAAGCTACTTCGCGCCAGCGGTAAGGCGCATGTAGATTCCCAAGGCAACGGCGGCATCCGTCCTCTGACATTCTGGTCGTCGCGGACCGCGTCGCGCAGATGTTGGTCAAGCAGTATCTGGAACCCAGTGCTGATTCCGATGAAGTCGCGCGGCGATTCTGAGACGACGTCACCCACCTTTCCGATTTGATCTCGCCCGGGGGCGAGGCGTTCTGGCTGCCCGCGTTCTCTGGATCTGTGCTGGATAGTGAAAAGATGGAGCGGTCGAGCCTGTGGCTGCGAGGCGCTGTCCAAAAGGGGCCTAGCACAGTGAAGAACCTCATGAATATGAGGCCCGCAAGAACAGAGCTCTGATCATCGATGAGCGCGTTTCAAAAAGCGCTTCGAAATCAGGGTTGGTGTTCACCTTGCTTCAGCAGGCGGCGATCGGGTTTGTACGCGCGGCAAAGCTTGCGCGCGCTTGTCGCGTACCTTCGGCATGCTCGCGCGGTCGACTAATGGCAACGATTTAGGCACGCCGCTGCGCCCTGATCCCCGGCACCCCGCTATCCGGCGAGTACGAGAGTGCCTCTCTCAACTCTCGCATTTGGTAGCCCTCACCACACCAGGTAGGTATCGATCTACTATTGGTGCTGTACTGTAGACGAGCAGATCGTACCGATCAAATGCGCTGATCAGGACGGACGAGGTGTTGCAATGGAAACCATAGCTGATCCGCTGGATTGCAAAGCACGCGTACTGAAGTTCATCGAAGAAACGCGCGAAGTTAGCGAGAGCGAACTGCAGATCAACAACATCACGCCTTATCATGTCACAAAGTTCTATCGCGAGCAGATTGCCAAAGGCAGGTACTACGATCAGCTGAAGCGCATTGTAGAGCCCTCACTGGACGAGTTCTAGAGCCCAGGCACCTTGGATACGAGCGGCGAACACGACAACACGGTCGTTCCGGGACTGCAGCACAAGTACCCGCAGACCGGCCTGTTGCTGGTGACGGAACGCTGCGGTTCATATTGCCGTTATTGTTTTCGCAAGCGTATCGTGGGCAAGGCTTCCGATGAAATCGCACCGGACTTCGATCAGGTCGCGCAGTATATTACTCGCCATCCTGAGATGACCAACGTGCTACTATCGGGAGGCGACCCGTTCGTGCTTAGTACGGCCAAGCTGAACAGGATCCTTGACCACCTGCTGCCTATCAATCATTTGAGTTCGATCAGATTTGGCACAAAAATGCTGGCCTATCAACCAAGGCGGTTTGAAGATTCCGCTCTGCCGACACTGTTCGAGCGGATTCACAAGGCAGGCAAAACTCCGATAATCGTCACCCATTTCGATCACGTGGGTGAAATCTCGTCCGATGCGGAGCACAAAGTTCGCTCGTTGCGAGCGCAAGGCGTGCAGTTCCTCAACCAGGCCGTACTTCTCGCGAAGGTCAACGATGACCCTAAAATCCTCGCAGAAACGTTCGCCAAATGCCACGATACCGGAGTGCGCCCTTACTACCTCTTTCAAGCGAGGCCGGTGAAGGGCGCATCCCATTTTCAGGTTGCGCTCCGACGGGGAATAGAGATTGCGCGCGGCGTCAACCAGCGCCTTAGTGGTATCGAGAAGACGTTCAAATACATCATGTCTCATTACACGGGAAAGATCGAAATACTGGATTTGGCAGACGATGGCCGCGTGTACATGCGATACCACCAAAATAAAGTTCCCGAGAAGATCGGACAGATCTTTTCCCGGCCTCACGTCGAGGCTGCCTGCTGGTTGGACGATCTGCCAGAACAATGAGATCTAACGGTGCTCAATGCTGATTACGACTCGAGCGAGTGCAGCGCGCCGGCGACGCCCATCCGAGCCGGCCAAGCCCGGCTGAAACTGCGTCGCGCAGTGCAGGGCACGCCACCTCACTACTGCAAGAGTCTCGACATGTGGCCTTGGTTGGCGTCTGGCCGAGCTGGAGAAATTTGCTCCCAATACCGGCCCTTCCCGAGACAACATGATATCGGCCTTTGATCGTTAGGGCACGGCTCAAATTGACCGGTGCCACGCTGGGGATGCGTTCCAGTGAGAGTACGGCGTCGGGACGAGCCCTGCTCAGTAGGCCGCATTCCTAGCTTTGCAAGTGCATTTCTTGTTCGGCTTGATGCCGATTTCAGGCCTGCATCATACAGTTCATTTTGGAGTTCGGTTCCGAGACGCCATCCGTCTGTTTCGCTCTTCTTGCGACCACATCCGCGCAGCTGTGAGTCACAACAGCGAACCATAGCCATCCGAATTTACGATTTGGGGTACTCTTTTGGGCAATCATCTGGTTTATCCATCTGATCTCCGGCAGAAGGCTACGAGCGCGCTTCCAGGCTCTTGATCATAAAAACGCGGAATGCTCCGGGCTGGTCGCAAGGCGTTCGGCCGGAGGCCTTCCATCCGTCCCGCGTGTAGAAATCCGGAAAATTGACGGCGTAAAGGAAGGCCGATCGACAGCCGCGCTGTCGGCCCTCTTCTTCAAATGCCTTCAAGATCGCGTTTCCCAAACCCCTTTCGCGCAATTGCCATGGCAGAAAGAACGAGTCCAGGAACAGCAGTCCTGCCGATGAAAGTCCTATCGCACCGCCGAGAGCGCGCTTGGTTTGGGAATCCTGTAATACCACGGCCATGGGCCGGCTGTTGCCCACGGCGGTGATGACACCACCGAAGTCCTCATTACGCCGCTCGGATCGCCTGTACCATGGAAGAGGCAATTACATCCGTTACGACGATGTCCGGCATGAGTTCTCCTTACGTACAGAGTGTTATAGCAGCGTAGCCTCTGACGAGGCTGCGATTCGAGAAAACGCAAGCCGATCGAACTGACGGGCGCGAACCTATGCAGGAGCTGCTTGGCAGTGCTCTCGTTCTACACTCTCTTGTTGATCCTCGGCCAGTCGCCTTGCCCGCATGCTTGCTGCGACAGCATCCCTTGAGCGGAGCGAATATCCGCGCTGCGTCGCGTTCCCGTGTCTTAAAGGCCTCTCGAGGTGGACGTCAGGTTCAGCGAAGTCGAATAGCGGTCCATGTTTCAGATTTGCTCAAGAGTGCTGGCCAGCAGAGTAACTATTGCGAATGCTTCTTCGTCACCCGACTGTCTTCTCATGAGGCTACGGCGCCTGAGCGAGACTATATGGCGGGTTGCGCTTCGAAAACTATCAAGGTCGATAGTTGATTTCATGGCTGTTGCCCCGCAAAGCACGTCGGGGCAGCGAGGGCTGCGCCGGGCCGCCTTGGCCTTGAGCACTACCCTGCTCTTGGTTTTCGGAAGGCCTAGAGCGGTTCACAGATTTATTGAATCGGAAGGGATTCCGGAACTGGGGCGAATATGATTCAAGATGCTGGCTGGGCTGGAGGCCAGCATCCGATGGTCCGACCCATTTCCAACGATCTGCGTAAGCGTGCGGTGGCGGCTGTAGCGAAGGGTGAGAGCTGCCGCGCGGTGGCAGTGCGGTTTGGGGTTGCGGTGTCGTCAGTGGTGAAGTGGTCGCAACGTTATCGAGCGACCGGCTCGGTGGCGCCCGGCAAGATGGGTGGCCATCGCAAGCCTATCCTCGAGCCGCATCGCGCCTTCATCAAGGAAATCAGCCAGACGCCGCATTTGACGCTTCACGCCCTCAAGGACGAACTCGCCGCGCGCGGGGTTAAGGTCTCCCACAATGCCGTTTGGCTGTTTCTACGCCGCGAAGGGCTGCGGTTCAAAAAAACGCTGCTCGCTCTCGAGCAAGCCCGCTCCGACATCGCGCGTAGACGCCAGCGTTGCCGTTCATGGCAGGCCAAGCTCGATCCTCGGCGCCTGGTCTTTATCGACGAGACCTGGATCAAGACCAACATGGCCCCACTGCGCGGATGGGGGCCAAAAAGGCGAGCGGGTGCGGAGTTTCGCGCCGCACGGTCATTGGCAGACGTTGACGTTCCTTGGCGCCTTGCGCTGCGACCGCCTCACTGCACCTTGCCTATTCGACGGTCCAATCAACGGAGAATGCTTCCGCGCCTATGTTCAGCAGGTTCTCGTCCCGCAGCTTCAGCCGGGCGATATCGATCAAAGCCGCCGGCGCCAGGCTCTGGTACCTGCCGCCATACTCCCCCGACCTCAATCCAATCGAACAGACCTTCGCCAAGATCAAGCACTGCATGCACTCCGCCCAGAAGCGCACCCTTGACGACATTTGTCGCCATATCGGCGGACTCGTCACAACCATCCAGCCCGACGAATGCAGCAACTACTTCGAAAACGCCGGATACTCTTCTATTAAACCGTGAAACGCTCTAGGCGCGGCCATAGCGGTTGGCGCGGATGTGCCGGTTGAGGAGCTCGCGCAACTCGGTGGCGAGGCGAGGAACGGCCGAGACGCAGGCTCGACAGATCTGGCCGATGGTGGCCCATACAGCGGCACATCGCTGCGCATCTGCAACTATCTTCATTTGAAAGCAGGGAAGGTGCCGAGGGCTCCGTGCAGACGCGCCCACTTTACTGTCCTCGGCCACCACCCCGGCTCGCGTGCCCCTTTTTAAACCCTGGCCTTCGCTACCGCGAGCAGAGACCGGGCATGGTGTGGTCCAAGGATGAGCCTCTCCCGCTTGCCCAGCCGTTTGGTAGAACGTAGGCTTCTCTCCCTACGGCCCGGATCGGCCCATAGATCCAGGGCCGTTTGAGATACCCGTAGTCTGATCTAATCTCTTGACGCTCGCGCGTGCCGGCCGCGAGATCCCGCTGCAATTCATCAATGCGTTCTCAAAGATCGATAAGCAGAGAGCCAGGTCATTCCCTGTCTTTACGTCCTCGCACAGGTTGCCGATCTTCCACTCTTTAGCTGTTGATCGGATGCTTGCGCTGCGCCTTCTTGGGGGGCGCCGTTACGCAGCTGTTGCCAGAAGCCCGATCGAAACCTTCTCCTTGGTCAAACCTGGACCAGGTGTCTAACCGCCATTCGTACGCGCCAGCTGTCGATCATTCAGTGCGACGCGAAGCGCCGAGGCGAACCCGGCGGATTCGCCCTGGAGCCTGGTCTCCAGCGCTGCCCGCTCCTTATCAGGAGCTGGTTCGGCTCACGACATCCCAGGGGGCGCCCCTAGGGACCGCGGTCTCGTGAGCTCGCGACGTTTTCCAGATGATGGTGTCGGCCTCGATGCTGCGCAAAGACTTAAAAAATCGCTGAATTCCTGCGCCGTTCGGCCGTTAGTTTCGCAATTTCTCGTCGTTGTTCCAATTAAAAGAGCTCGGTCGAGCAGCGAACTGCAGGTAGGGCTTCGATCCGCCGAAAATGCGCAATGTCTTGCAAGCAGCCATCTGCGAACATTTCCGGGTCTGGCTCGGCGGGATGGGCAAGGCCGGTACCAGGAAGGCGGTATTGGACGAATAGGTGGCATTTGTTGTAAGGGCCCCGCAGCCGCGATCGCCAAAAGGTTGGTCCAACTCAAGTGAAGGCGATTCTCCGCAAGGCTGCGGAGCTCGTTCTTCCGCGCGTCGTCACGCACAGAAAGAAGTATATTCAACAGTTTCAGTATGACGCCGACATGGCCGATGTGATCGACGATTTGTATTCGCGGCTGTTCGCCCCGGGCAGGCGAGCCCGAGTTAGGATCGTCAACCTGGCAGATGTGGAGCGCCTGCTGAGACGCGGAAAGCGGCCCTACCAACCTGTCGAAGTTCGTTGGCTTTGGAATGCGATAACCGCGGAAATCTGGGCGCAGCAATTTGTCGACCGCCGTGAGGACTTTCTCGGTGATGCGAGGAAGGATATCGGACCAATCTCACTATAGCCAGAGGAAGGCGATAACAGCTCGGCCGGCGGTGCGGCGCTTTCCAGGCGCACACGACCGATCGCGGGAACCAAAACAGCCCGCCCGGGGACAATGGCTTGTGATTTGCAGTGCGCGGGCTCCATGACGTCGAACACTCCATTCGCAATCTTGCCAATGGCCGGTAATGCATCGTGAGCCGGTGAATTCTCGCGACCTATGTTCAGACATTGGACGTGTAAACCGGCTGAGTGCGCTATCCGTGGGCTGGAGCGCGTCGTCCCGTCCGGCTTATGTCGCCATCACGTTGTTCCGAATCAACCGAAGGATCAGCAACCAGACAATTGCCTCCTCGTAGTGTCCTTACTTTCCGCCGCACCAGATTGGTCGTGGGGCCAGCTGCGCCGGCACGGGACGGCCCGCTTAGCTGGGACTAGACAAGCTGATCGCTACCAGGGCCACCGAAAGCGCGATCGCTCCGATCGTTGCAATTGGAATTGCGCGGCCCTGTATCGCTGGAACCCGCACAAAGGTGGAGACGTAGAGAGTAGCAAGTGCTGTGAAAGCGAGAGCCAGAACTGTCGGGAACAATTCCGCCCAGATGAGTGGCCGAATCAGCAACATCACAGCCAATAAGGGCGTACCATACGAAACTGGAATTCCGATGAACTTCGCGTCAGCCGTTAGGCCGACATTTTCGAAATAGCTCAGCCTGATCGCACCCGACACGACGAGCACGAGGCTGGCACCAAACGAGATTCCCGAGCCGTCACCCACAAGGATGATAATGACGGCGGGAAACCAGACCCCATGTACAAAATCGGCAAAGCCATCGAAGCTTTGTCCGAACTCAGCCATTCCCGGCAGACGCATATGACGGGTCTTGCGAGCAATGTGCCCGTCCCAATGATCCAAAAACCATGTCCAAAGCATCGCGGCAGCGCCGAGCTCCGGTCTACCATTCAGGGCTAGGAAGACGCCGACGACTGCGAAGACATAGGAGCAAGCCGTGATTGCATTTGCACGATCAACCAGGTATTCAATCATCTCTTTGCTCCTGCTGTTTTCTATGTCCACTTGACGAGGTGCCTTGCTGCGGCAACGCTAGTCCGCCCCTGTCCTCTGGAGCGTAGATTTCTCCTTTCGATTGCAAGCAGGTCATTTCCTCATCAATCGCAATCAACAAATCTCGTTCTGGTTGCCCAGGCCCATCGCTTTCTCGAGCTTGGGCTGGCCTCGTACCTATTGCCCTTTGATCGGATCGAAGGAGAGGGAGTCCGCCAGGATAGCAAGGAGCACCAGCGGCGGAGCGCCAAAGTGGTGACCAGGCAATACTTGCCGTTGGTTGATCGACATGGACATCAGATCTGCAGGTCGATTGGCTTCGGCTCCGGTGTCCAAGCGGGCAATTTCTCACTTATTGTCTAAACTCGGTCGCTGCCGCAATACCGGCCGGCTCGCGAAGATGGTTTCGGCGATCTGCAGATCGACGGGTGTGTCGATCTCGTACCACTTAAGACCATCGCATCGGGCTGCCGCAAGCTGCAGTCCGCGCTGTTCAATCAGATAGGCGAGCAGTTCTTCAGTGTAGGCCCGCGTCGCGCCGGAGCCGATGATCTCGTTGAGCGCTGGAACAATCATGGTTCTGAGAGTCGAAGCCGCGAACCGCATCACATTGAGTGTTTTAAAGAGGGGCGGACGGTCGGCGGGGCGGCTTGCCGAGGTTTGCTTCATCCGGAACGCGGAAATCAGTCCGCTATCCGACAGAAAAACGGCGGATCCTTGCATGATTTCGGTAAAGGGAGCTACGGCGGCGGCATCAGGAGCCTCGCCCATCAAGCAGCGTAGAACATCCTCCTCGAAAAAGACGTCCCCTTCGAGCAAATAGCAGTCGCCCGACAGAAGTGAGTCTCGCGCGAGCCACAGCGAATAGGCGCTTCCGGTACGCTCGAATGCGGGCGTCTCGAGATAATTGATCTCCAGCGTGCCAAAGCGCTGACCGCACGCGTATTGAATGGCGTCCTTTCGATAGCCGACCACGATAGTGACGTCTTTCACCCCGGCTATGTCCAGATTACGCAGAGCATTGAAGAGGATAGGCGTGCCGTTGACTTCGACCAAAGGCTTTGGACGCAGATCTGTCAGCGGTCTCAGGCGCGAGCCGACACCAGCTGCGAGAATGACGGCCTTTCTTGGGGTATTACTCATTGTTTGTTCGCCCCAACTAACAGGCGTATCGGTTTCGCTGCAAAGCGTCAGGTGATGTGCGTATCACCTCTGTGAGATTCCAACTTAAGGTCCAGCCCCTGTTGGCCAAAGCAGAGTGAATGGGGCCAAACAAAATCATTGCTATCGCTTATTGGGCTGAAGGTACCGCTTCTCAGCCCTGGCGAGCTCATCGTATTGGAGCATGTCAAACACCTCTTCGAGGTCTGCGATATTCGGCTCGATCGTTGTCGCGTTCTCCTCAGCGAAGAGGCGGTCGCAGAGTTGCCGCATCGCGCTGACCGCGGCTCGCATGGAATGGTTGAACGATGACGACGGGCAGGCTGTTCTGCCAGGCGCGTGCGAATGAAAGAATTTCGTCTGCGGAGCTGCTTCGCGAATGAATGAGGATCGCATCCGCTCCGGCTTCCCTGTACGCGTGAGCGCGTGAAAGTGCTTCGTGCATACCATGGCCGGCGATGAGCGCTTCGATTCGAGCCACAAGGACGAGATCCGTCGCTAGCGTGTCCTTTACTGCCTGCAAGCGGCCACAGAACTCATTGACCTCCGCGAGGGGATGACGATTGCCGACAAAGGAGTTCATCTTCGGAAAGCAGCTGTCTTCCAGTGCAACACCCGCAGCGGCACGCTCACGGAGCTTACGAGCCAGTAGGCGGGCATTGTCGAAGTTCCCGAAGCCGCCGTCGCCGTCAACCAGGACAGGAAGTTGGCTTGAATCCACGATCCGCTCAACGGCGTCGACAAGCTGGCTCCACGATGCTTCGTTCGCGTCGCGGTAACCTAGAGAACACGCAATGGACAGACCGGACGCCCAGAGCCCCTTGAATCCTGAGCGCTGGGCGATTGTCGCGGACAGGCCGTCATGCGCCTCCATCAGAAACGAGAGCTCGCCATTCGAGCAGACCTGGGCACGAAGCATTTCGACAGGCGGCGGCGGAGTGCATTGATGACCTGCGTTGGGCCGAGCGGATTGTGGTTGATACTTCATACAGAAGTCCTGAGGCCGGCCTTCGATTGGCGCAAGCTGCACTGCTCATACTTTTTGTTGTGATGCCGATCAATGACCAGCGTTGGTAGTTGATTCGCACGTAAAAGCTTGCATGATCGCCATAGGATGGGCGCCTAACCCGGGGCTGTTGTGATAGGTGGATCCGAGCCGACACGTTGGAAAGGAAAGCTTTGGTGCAAATGAAGGATCTCGGCTCGCAAGCCGGGTGCTAGGGCCCTTCACAGAGCATTCACCCCTTGCGGGAGGGCGCCTGGCCAAAAGGTGATATCCAGCTCACACAGATGTTGAGCAAATATGGACTGCTACGGTTGTCGTAGTTGCTGCTGTTGCGTTTTCGACATATGTCGCAATCCGTCGATAGGGCTGCAGTTGGGTGGCAGTCTCCGGAGAAGTGAACCGGCAATCTCCCAAGATCTTGTCCTGCCGCGAGAGTTTGAGGTGCCACGGACTGGTATGGCATTTGCTGATCTCGTTCCACGTCCTCTCTGCTCCAGGAGAAACTCATGGCGGATGTGCAAGGGGTTGGTCTGTCGTCACGGGAAAGACAGTGCTTGCGATGGGTCGAGGAAGGGAAGTCATCCTGGGCCATCGGAGTCATCTTGAAAGTAAGCGAGAACACCGTCAACTTTCATGTCAAAAATGCAATGCGAAAGCTGGAAACGACCAGCCGTACCCAGTGCGTCGTCAAGGCGCGGCGGTTGCGTCTTATTGAGTAACGGCCGCCATTCCGCTGCCGCTGATGCAGATCTAGCGAAATGTAAGGGGCGACTGTGGGTTGCTCCAGCGCAATGCGAAGCGAATTACGCGACCGCAGCTGTATAGCCATACAGGCGCTGTTACTATGAATAGGGGCGTGCTTTTATTCGGTCGCCGATCGTCACTGCGGGCGCCGCGGACCACTAGGCGAGGTGAGATAATCGACGCATAACGCTCTTGAAAACGTGACTGCCGGTCGGAGCGCAGTGTCAACGTTGTGATCAATTGCGAGAATTGGTCGGTGACATCAATGGAACGTATCGCTGCGGGTCGCGCTGGCGTAGGCGACAATCAGAATTCTGAGCGTGAGATGACTCGCCGGGCCTTGTCTTGGCTGCCAGGAATCTTCGGAAGGGACACTATCCACGCGCCGGGCACCCAATTGACGAAGTCGGCTGGCGGGCTGCGCCGTGGAAAATGTCATGATCAATATACAAGATACGACAGGCCTCGGCTGGTCGGCAACCGAACTCGTTGGGCCAAGGCAGCAGGATCTTGCGTTGATGCTCAACCTTGAATTGCGTTTCATCGTCCGGCCGCCCGCTAATGGCCGGACGCATCGCGCGGCTGAACGACGACGCGTCAGCGTTGCGACAACCGCCAGCTGACCAGTCAGGTATCGCCGACGACCGGTCACCCACCGCCCGCTACACGGCGCAAGGGGAGCGATTGATTGGTGACGGGGTGACCTTCTCGGGGCGAATTGTCTCAAGTTCGCGGTCACAAGCACCCGAAGGACGCAGAACGCCAGTGGCGAGTTGCTAGCTCGTCTGTTCTTCACCGAGAGCGCGGACTGATAAGGAGGGAGCATAGGCAGCTGAGACGAACTTGTAGCAACGGTACGCTTTATTTTCGAGTAATTTGTGTTCATCGATCTGCAAGACGCCTCGCATCTTGCGAATCAGGGCTTGCTCCTCGAAGCGGATCAATGTTTCGGTCACCCCCGCGCGGCGCAGTCCCAGCACCGAGGACAGGTAATCGTGGGTGACTGGCAGCACGCGGGAGTCATCACCAGCAAGGCAAATCCAGCTCGCGAGGCGCTGTTCACGATGGTGCCGTACCCCGCACAATCCTGTCTGGACGCACTGAAATGTCAGCGCTTGCACGTACTCGAACAGATGGTCTCTAATCTCGGGATGCACTTTCATGATCCGACGAAGATCCTTGAGGCTTGTGGCTCTTTAGCCGGCACGCAGCTTGCAGTGGATGGTCCGCGACATAGCGCAAGCGGCGCTGTGTCATGCGCTTCCGTGCTTTCCGCCGCGTCTGCTTGACGCGCCAGGGCCCGCGAGCGTGGCCGCTGGACCTCAGCCGGAGCAAGTCCATGAAAACATCACTCTTGTCCGCTACGCTGCTTTCGAATCCCGCTTCACTTCCACGGGGCTTTCACAGGAGCGAACGGAACGGTGACTGATGACCCATTCCTTTGGCTCGAGGAGATCGAAGGGCCAGACGCAGTGGCTTGGGCCCGCGCCGAGAACGAGAAGACGCTCGGGGTGCTCCAGTCAGATCTTCGCTATCGGCACTTCTACGAACAGGCGCTCTCCATCCTGCAGGCCAAGGATAGGATCGCATACGTTTCGTTGGAACGGCGAGCTTTGGAGAATTTCTGGCGAGACGAGAACCACCTGCGCGGCATCTGGCGGCGCACCACGCTTGAGAGCTATCGTAGCCAAGACCCACAGTGGGAAACCATTCTCGACGTGGACGCCTTGGCGGTCGCCGAGAACAGGAATTGGATCTTTCAAGGTAGCAGCTGCCTTCCGCCTGAAGAGCGCCTCTGCCTGATTAGTTTTTCCGATGGCGGCAAGGATGCCGCGTCCATACGAGAATTCGACTGCGACGCCAAGACCTTCGTTGCGGATGGCTTTTATCTCCCAGAGGGCAAGCAGCACGTCAGCTGGGTCGATCGTGACACACTCTTGTTGCACGTGACTGGGGCGAGGGGACTTTGACGCAAGCCGGCTACCCCTTTGTGGTGAAGGAGCTCAAACGCGCTCAGGCGCTCAGTGAGGCTCGCGAGATCTTTCGTGGCGAGCCCACCGACGTTTCGATGTCCCCCTTCGTGCTTCGTGACAGCGAGGGCAACATTCATGAGACCGGCGCGATCCGCGCAATCAGCTCTTTCGAGTCCGAGTATGTGGTCTTCCGCCCCAATAGGCCCGTCAAGCTCAATCTGCCGAAGAAGGCCGCGATGATCGGTCTAGTGGGTGGTCACCTGCTTGTAAGGCTTGATGAAGATTGGAGGCCGCCAGGCGATATCAGCTTCGCCGCCGGATCGCTGATTTCGTATGATCTGGCCGAATGGAAACAGGATCCGATGCGTGCCAAAGCCTCGCTCGTCTTCCAACCTGGGCCCCGCCAGGCCCTGAGCGGGTTAGGCGCCACAAAGAATTTGTTGATCCTGACGATCCTTGAGAACGTTCAGAGCAGAGCGTTCGCTTATAAGTACGATCACGGAGCTTGGTCCGCGGCGCCCATCCCGCTGCCGGAACATGCAAATGTCAGCCTGTTAGCCACCTCCGATGAAACGGACCGAGCCATGTTCGCGGTCTCGAGCTATCTCAGACCAACCTCAGTCTGGTATTTTGATGTCGAAAGCAAAAGCCTTGAGGAGTTGAAGACGACACCGGCTGCCTTCGATGCGTCCAATCATATCGTGGAGCAGCTCGAAGCCACTTCGCGTGATGGCACGTCAATTCCCTATTTTCTGGTGCGGCCGAAGAACGCAAGATTTGACGGGACGATCCCGACACTTCTTTATGGCTATGGCGGTTTCCAGGCTTCGCTTCTGCCCTCTTATCTGGGACCGGTGGGACGGCTCTGGCTCGAACAGGGCAATGCCTATGTCGTGGCGAACCTGCGTGGGGGCGGCGAGTTTGGCCCACAATGGCATCAAGCGGCCCAGACGGCAACGAAGCAGACGACATGGGATGATTTCATTGCCGTTGCCGAGGACCTGATCCGCCGGAAGATCACAAGTCCGAGCCGGCTCGGAATCATTGGCGGCAGCCAGGGCGGCCTGCTCGTTGGCGCCGCAATCACCCAACGTCCCGAACTCTTCAACGCGGCCATCATCAAGGTGCCGCTGTTTGACATGCTTCGATACACCAAACTGGGCGCAGGCGCCTCCTGGATCGGCGAGTACGGTGACCCTGCCATTGCCGAGCAGCGTGCGTGGATCGAAGGCTACTCGCCCTACCAGAAGCTGATGGCGGGCAAGACTTATCCCGCTCCCCTAATTCTTACCTCCACCAAAGACGACCGCGTGCATCCAGCGCACGGCCGCAAAGCTGCCGCGAAGCTCGCCGCGCTGGGCCAGCCTTACTTCTATTACGAGAACATCGACGGGGGGCACAGCGCCGCCGCCAACCTCAGGGAATATGCGCGTCAACTGGCCCTTGAATACACCTATGCATCGAGGCGGCTTTGTTCTGAGTAAAATTCGGTCAGCGGGCTGAGACCATTGGTTATCTCAACGTATTCACGGTGCTCAGCTGAATTCATCGAACCCAAGGCGAGAGAGCTGATGAGCCGCCGGCAGACGCGATGAAGGTCGTCAGATGCGCAAGTTACCGGTTTGAACAGCCTCCACCGCTGGCGAGCGGGTTTCCTGGCGTTCAACCACAACATGACGAGCGGGCGGTAAGTTGCCAGATGCGCTTCCTTGAGGATTGTCTCGCAGACCCCTGTTCGTCCGACATGGCCGGCGTGCGGCTAATATCTAAACGCGAACAGCTAAAGCGCAGCTCTGGGACTGTCTTCGTGCTTGAGAAAGCATGTCACGTAGCTCAATGCAGGCATGGCGCGGATTGATTATCCTGATCCCAGGCTGCGCGAAGGAGTTCACGGCCGCCCTGTCGTTCAACGACGATCAATCCCATTCGCTTTAGCTCGGCTCCGGATGAGCGCGGCGTGTTCGAGGCTCTGCAACTCTTCTGTAAGCCGCTAGCGCGCGACGAGTGAAGCGAAGGTCAAAACGTCATCCGGATCCTGAAGCCTTGAATCGAAGTGTGGTCGACGTCACGGCGCTTTCTGTCGTTTGCACAATGCGGCCGCAGATAGACCATGCGATAAAAAAACGAGCATGTGACCAGCGCAGCGACGCTGGCGTCTTGCCGACCATCTTGATGGCCGGCAGACTCTTCGCTAGATCACAACGGTTCACTATGGAGATGCCGCCGTGGCAATGGGTATTGTGAAGTGGTTCAACTCGACCAAAGGTTATGGGTTCATCAGGCCTGAGGACGGAGGTCCCGATGTCTTCGTGCACATCGGTGCCGTCGAAAGGGCCGGTTACACCACTCTCGAAGAGGGGGCTCGGGTAAGTTATCAGCTCAAGGCCGGGCGTTCGGGCAAGATGTCAGCTGAGGATCTTCGGGTTGGCTGATCCGACTCGCCTCCGGAAACCGCTCTCTGCAAAGCGTGTTCTCGCACCTGTCCGGCGATGCCTTGTCGGGGCGCGCCGTGCGTTTGGCTTTTCGACGGTCTCTTCCAGTCATGAGCTGTCTCGCAAACCGCATGACAGCGTTGATCTCCCGAGGCCGTCCACCGATCACTGCCGTCAGAGTTACAAGAGTTGCGAGCGGATCGCAGTGTGGGCGTGGCAAGATATTCCTGCGCCCCGAACCGTACGCTCGTGACCAACGCGCCGGGGAAGTGCACGCCGCCGGGCCGGTGCTCCCCTGTCCAGCTCATGAAGGTGCTCGCACAACCGGGTTCGTCCGTTATGGACCATACTGGCCGGCTGCGCTGAGGCAACAGCACGCCCGCAGCAGCTTCTCCGGCGGGATCGACGGCCGCCCAGTCGGCGAATAGAGCGCGGCAAACTCGCGCTCCAGCGTCGACAGCGCCTCGTTCACGATCGTCCGGATCGCTTGCAGCGGATGGTCACGCCGCACCCGAGCCTCGAGATCGACGTAGCTGAACAGCTCGCCCGTTCGATTGTCGCCGCCGCGCACGCATCATTTCCGAATCTCGTCGGAGCCAATGAATCACGGTCGCTGGTCGGCGGCGAGCACGTTTTTCAACTGCCTGCTAGAGGCGTACCTCGCACAAAGACTTTCGAGGATGAACGTTACGCGCGTGAATTGTATTGGGATTGGTCAAACCATCCACTTCGATAGACAGATTGGAGTAAGCGCCAAAGTCACCGCTGCGCGGCCAGTTGCTCCACCAGCTTGTCGCGTGGCCCTGCCGAGCCCGCCCTTGGACGCCTCCGGCTCGGCCTCTCGTGGCTGGAAATGGGGCTCCTCATCCTCGGATGAACCCGCGCGCCACCGTACGCCACCCTCGTAGCCGAGCGACACGGACGCGCCGCCCGCCGCCATATGTGCCGGGTCGAGACCCGTTGTCCCTTCAAGGCGTCCATCTCCGCCTCCAATTGGTTCAAGCGAGCCAGCATCGCCTTGAAGGCGCCAGGGCGGCCCCTTAGTTGTTTCGTACGAGGCGGAACGCGTGCGGCTTCGATCCAAATGCATAGCACGCTGCGGAAATGCCGTTTGAGGCTTCGTTCTTAATTGTGGGACTGCAATAACTCGATCGTTGAGCGATATCATCTCGGACATGCTGCAGTCGCGGTTTCTGCAGGTGCTGCGTCACGCATGAAGGCAACAGCCAGCCCGATGCCGATGAGACCAATCAGGATCGATGCCGCAGCCAGAGACGGGACGCCGCTAGTCTCGACAAGGATGCCGCCGAGAAAAGCGCTAATGGCGATCCCCGCGAAGGTGGTCGAGCTGTTCATCGCCAGTACCAGCTTCGACCTATCTCCGGCCAGACCGAGAAGACGGTGCTGGATCGGGACGAGATACATGTAGCTCACGTTACCCCAAAAGAAGGCGATGAGCACGGTGAGGGCACCATGCTGTCTGAACGCAACCAAACCTACGAGCAGGATGAGTTGCGCGCCTACAACCGCAATGAGAACTTTATACGGGCCAAAACGGTCAGTCAGAACGCCGCACGCAACGTTTCCCGTCACGGCTCCGAAGCCGTAGGCAAAGAGTGCGGCTGAGAGCAGCGGCACCCCGGCAAGCAGAGAACCGATGATGAATACGCTCACATAGGAGTAAACGATGAACTCGGAAACGACGACGAATAACGTCACGGAAAGGATACCGTAGGTGGCCTTGGAGAGGCCTTTTGAGATCGGGCTGTTTCCGCGCTCCGGCGCCTTGGTAGCTATTCCGGACATCATCGGAGCGAAGATTATCAATGCGAGAAGCCCGGCAATGACGACGAAACCGAATGAGAAGCGCCAGCCGATAGCATCCGCGATCCAGCTTGTGGCAGGAACGCCGGCAACCTGTGAAACAGTCATGCCGCCAAAGATGAGAGACAACGCGAACCCTTTGCGGGCTGGCGGCAGGAGTTCCACGGCCAGCGCGGTAGCCGACGGGGTGAACATCGCCGCGCCGTAGGCCGAAATGACGCGGCCTGCAGCAAGGGTGAGGAAGTTCGGAGCGATCGCGCAGATCAGGTTACCGATGATGAAGATCGAAACGGACAGAATCTGAACATTATGGCCGCTCATGGCCTTGAACATCCAGGCATTCAGCGGCGCGAAGACTGTCATTCGGCCCTTTAATTCCGGATTGTTGTCAATCACCTTTTAAACTTTCCGACGGCACGACGGTAGCGCTCGCGCTGTCGGAGCTGGTCAGGGTTGCGGAGACGGCGCCCCCGCGGGTCACTTCAAATTCCTCCGGGTGTGGTCAGTCAAATTCCTCCACCCGCGAGGCAGGACAAGGGACTGTTAGTTTGAGTTTGTTTCCCGGGCAAGAGCTTCA
>NZ_JASAUS010000154.1:0-16644 GCF_029953005.1 Bradyrhizobium sp. Mp27
CACGCCTCAAGCACCTTGCGATCTTTCCTCGAAAGGTGGACTTCTCTTGCTTCGGGTATCATCCCGACCTTGAATCACGACTCACGTTCCAAGAAAAGTGGGTACTAGCCATGTGCATGGATTGTGCGCATCCGCCGGGCGATTGCCATCTAGCCGACGAGCTGAATCCAGCCTAGTACCGCCAGCCCTGAGACGAGTCCCAATCTGGACACCTCGGTCAGCTCGACCTTCAGCGTGCAGCCGTCGGGGATGACAATATCCTCGTTATTGAGACGAATGCTGCAATCGCCGGAAACCGCGTAAACCAGGTGCGTGCCGGCGGACAAAGGCCGCTCGCCGGGTTCCCTGAGTGCCAGCAACTCGATCTCCGCCGCACCGCGTCGGGCCATCAGGTTGACGACCTCGACGGGACCCGCCTCGAGCGCGGTCACGATCTCCATCTCGCCGGTGAAGCGCACCGTCGCAAAAGGTTCACGCTCGTCAAAATCCTGCGTGGGCGACTTCAGCACCAGCCCGCGCCCACCGACGACCATCTGCAGGCGGTCGATGCCAGGCATGTAGGAGAAGGGACCGGGCGCTACGATCGGCGTGGAGGCAAAGCGCCAGAGCAGGCTGTCCCAATCCTTCGCCGGCGCGTCGGCGCGATGCGCGTCCGCGATATCGGTGAAGATGCCGCCACCGTTCTTCCACGGCGAGCGGGTGTAGTCTTCGGACTTCAGCAGCGTGGTTTTCATCTCTTGAATTTATCCGGGAGAGCATGTGGCCGAGATCGCCCGCGCATCATGCGCGGGTTGGGCCGGCTTTGCCAACCGGTTTCACCAGCGATGAACTGCCGTCATGCCTTGGCGTCGAGGTTCAGCCTGGTGCTCAGCTCGTTCACGAGCGAATCCACGAACTGGTTCTGATAGGCCGAGATGCCGTTGAAATAGACCGGGCCGCCGGACTGCACCAGCAGGCCCCCGCCGGACACTTCGGCATCCTTGGCGCCGCTCCCGGATTGGGTATCGAGCTTGCCCATGGCGTCGTCGAGCTGCGCGGCGGTCGTGTCGTCCATCTCGCCATTGGCCTGAAGCGTGGCGAGCAAGGCCTGGTAGGCACTGCCGAGATCGGCTCCCGTCCCCGTCTCGGTCGTAGCGGAGAAGCTGCCGTTGGTCTTGCCGCTGTAGCTCTTGTAGGTCAGCGTCTCCGTGGTGGTGCCGTCGCTGTTGGTTCGATTGTCGAGCAACAGCTCGAACGCGCTGCCATAGGCGCCCGTCGTCAGCATGTTCGGATCGTTCGGATTCTTGTTCTTGCTCGCGCCTGTCTTGTCGGAGCCTGCGGTCCAGTTCGGCGGGACGGTGTAGCTGACGTTGGTCACGGCGCGAATTCCTGTGGTCATTGCGCGGAAACATTCAGCAATTCTTGTGCCAGCGAAGCGCTGTTGATTCCTATTACGTTTCCTCGTCGAACCGACGCGGATTTCGCATGATGCTGCAAAAATTGCCCGGCAGTTTGAGCCCATCGCGGGATTGAGCGAGGCTTGCGCTCGTAGCCCGGATGGAGCGCAGCGCAATCCGGGACGGTCTCACCACGAGGACAGAATCCCGGATTACGCTTCGCTCCATCCGGGCTACAAGTCAGGGACGCGCTTCAGTCCCCCTTGCCGCCCTTGAGCTTCGGCAAGGTCTCGACGATCTTCTGCTTGCCGTCGACGATCTCGGCGAGGAAGCTGGCGCGGTCGATGTCGCCGTTCTGGTCCCAGCTTGCCTCCATCAGCATGCCAGGGGCCTTGTCGGGCGTCAGCGTCAGGCCCTTCATCGCGGCACCAAAAGCCTTGCTGTCGAACTTGCCGATCTTTTCGGTGACGTATTTGACGAGATAGACCGCGGTGTATCCCTTGATGCCGTTGTGGTCGGGCCGGTACTTGTAGCGCGCGCTGAACTTCTTCGTGAAATCCTCGATCGCCGGCACCGGCGCATCGGCGGACAAGCCGACATGGCCGCGCACGCCATTTGCGGCGGGGCCGGCGAGCTCGACCACCTTCTGGCTGAGCAGCGTGGTCTCGCCGAACAGCGGCGTCGTCAGGCCCTGCCGCTTCGCCTCGATCAGGAAGCGAGCGCTCTCCTCCTCGTTGGTGTAGACGAAGGCGGCATCCGCCTTGGCGCCCTTGAGCTTGATCACGTCGGAGCCGAAATCCACCTGGCCCTGCTCGGTGGAGATATCGGCCGCGACCTCGATGTTGCGCGCCTTCATCTCCTTTACAAAATTGTCGTGGCCGCCCTTGCCGAAATCGTTGTTGACCCAGAGAACGGCAACCGTCTTCACCTTGAGCTTGTCGTGCAGATAGTTGGCGATCTTCGGCATCGAGAATTGCTGGCCGAAGGCAGTGCGGAACACCCAGGGGTTACCTTGCGTGGTGATGTCGGCCGCCTCGGCGCCGACGATCTGCGGGATCTCGGCGGCTTGCGTCAGCGCCATGTTGACCTTGACCGAGCCGGAATAGATCGGCCCGAGCACCACATACGGCTCCTTGTCCAGGACCTTCTGCACCTGCGCGCGCGAGATGCCAGGATTGCTCTGGGTGTCCAGGTGCTCGGTCTGGATTTTTCGGCCGAGAATGCCGCCGGCATTGTTGATCTCGTCGACCGCGAGCGCGACGCCGTCGCGCCAGTTCGTGCCGGAGACCGCGCCGGGGCCGGACAGCTCGATCACATCAGGGACGTAGACCGTGCTCTGCGCGCTGGCTGCGCCAATCCACGACGATGCTGCGAATGCGATGCCGAGCGCCCCTGCAAGATGCCTCATGACGTCCTCCTCCCCTTTGCTTTGTTTTTACGATTGATCTGGCGTGCCGTCGAAGCCAAGCAGCCTTGCCGGCGTTCGCCAGAGCAGACGGTGCTGATCGCCGGGATCCGGAAACAGCTTTGTCAGCACCGCGAGCAGCGGCCCGTAATCGAGCCGTTCGGCTGCGCGCAGGAACGGATAGTCCGATCCCCAGACGCAGCGATCGAGCGTGAAGGCTTCGACCAGCGCCGCGATGAACGGCCAGGTGTCCTCGTAAGGGTGCGGCTGCTGCGAGAATTTATAGTAGCCGGACAGCTTTACGTGCGCCTCGCGCTCGCGGCCGATCGCGAGCAGCGCCTGGAATGCTTTGCCCTTCAGCCCTTGCGCGACCGATGGTCGGCCGCAATGGTCGATCACGAGACGCACGCTCGACTTCTCGATCAGCGGCAGAAGGTCGAGCAATTGATCCTGCTCGACCTGGATCTGGAGGAACAGGCCGAGGCTCACCAGCTTCTCCAGCAGCGGCGCCGTATTGCGATAATGGCCGGCCCCGTGGTACGGCACGTTGAAGGCGACGCCGATCACGCCGTCGGCCTTCAAGCGTTCCAGCTCCCCGATGCCGACGTCGTTCTCGACGACGGCGACGCCCCAGAAGCGGCCGCCGCCCTGCCTCAAGGTGTCGAGCAGCATGCGGCTGTCGCTGCCGTAACCGGTGTTGGTGGCGACGACGAGCGCGTGCCTGACGTCGAAGGCGTCGAACACGCGGATGAGCTGCGCCGCGGGTGCGATCTCCTGCCCGCTCGGCCGGTACGGCGTATCAGCCCCGTAGGGAAAGCGAACGGGATCGATGGCATGGATATGGCAGTCGATCCTGGGGGACACAGGCAAGTTCATGGCGCAAAGCTCCCCGGCGTTGCTGTCAGAACGTCGCCTCGATGGCTTTGATCAGCTCGGGCGTCACGTCGGGCGTGATTCCGAACCAGGCCTTGAAGGCGAGCCGAGCCTGGTTGAGCAACATGCCCAGCCCGTTCACGGTGGTGCAACCGCGCGCACGGGCTTCCGCCAGGAACGGCGTCTCCAGCGGCGTGTAGATGAGATCGGCGGTGAGCGTCTCGGGCCTCAGGCGCGACAGATCGATCTCGAGCGCGCCCTTGCCGACCATACCGCGGTCGGTGCAGTTGACGAGCAACGCGACATCGCCCAGCACCGCGCCGCGATCGTCCCACGGAACGGCGCTGACGGCGGAGCTGAAGTCCTTCGCAAGGGCCTGCGCCTTCTCGGCCGTGCGGTTGGCGATGCGGATCTCGCGCGCGCCGTTCTCCAGCAGCGCCACGACCACCGCGCGCGATGCGCCGCCGGCGCCCAGCAGCAGGATCGGCCCGGCATCGCCGCGCCAGTCCGCCCTGGCATCACGCAGGCTCTGCACAAAGCCGTTACCGTCATTGTTGAAGCCGGAGAGTGTGCCGTCCTCTTCGACGACGATGGTGTTGACGGCGCCGATGCGTTTGGCGGTCTCGTTGACGCGGTCGAGAAGCGGCATCGCCGCCTGCTTGTGCGGCATGGTGACGTTACAGCCGCGGAAACCGAGCGCGACGAGGCCGCGAAGCGCATCCTCCAGCCGCTCCGGCCTCACTGCGAGCGGAACATAGGTGCCGCGGATGCCGTGCGCCTTCAGCCAATAATTATGTACGACGGGCGAGCGCGAATGCGCGACCGGAAGCCCGATCACGCCGGCCAATGCGAAGCCGTCTGCCTGCGACATGCTGCGATATCCATCCCCAACCTGGCCGCCGGCACGCTCACGCGCGCGCATACCAACCGCTCCGCCGCGGTCGCGGCTTCAGCGCACGACCATCTTATTTGGTCAACTGTCCAAGATTATTAGACGGCATGGCCATCGCACGCAATCTGAATCTCGCCGATGGGAGGACGGATGGAAGCTGGCGTCGGCCAACCGAGCGGCCGCTTCCCCTTGCCCCGCCGGCGGCGATTTAGGTCAGAAATCTACCCCTTATGGGTACCTTGCACGAAGCTTGGAGCGCCGCATAATACAGACACTTAGCTAAAGGTAATCGGTTCGCGCTTCGGCCAGGCAATTGCGTAACGCGCTCCTCTCGGTGGGAGAATTGCAATTTTGGACTTGCCGTATTGGTTGATCATTGCAGGCTCCGCGTTGGTATTGGGCGGGCTCATTGGCTTAGGGATCAGCCGCAACAAGCGGGTTGAGAGCGATCCCGTTCTGCTCCCGGGCGATTTGACGGCATGGCGAGCCGAGGGATCAGAGACCTCGGACCTTGCGGCTGCCCGGGATTCGCACAGGTAGGCACTGACGGCTTGCGCCCGTGGCCCATTCTGCGGCGCAAACTCTGGAGAGAGACATGACCCTGCACTTTACGCGCGTCGAGACTCCGGTGCATGAACTCGAAATCTGGATGGCGTGCAGCGGCGGATTTTCGTTTGTGATCAGCAATGAAAGCCGCACCGGCCCTGGCCTTCACGGAAAGCCGGGCCTGGTTGCCTCATGGCGACCCGTCGAAGAAAACAAGTCCGCGATCAAGCTTGGTGGCTCCCCCTTCAGTACCTTCGCCGAAGCCGAGAAGGCCTGCGAAGCCGTATTGGAAGCACTTGAGCAGATGAGCGAATCGCAAACTCCGACGACGTCCTCGCCGCAATGAAGAGAGACTCTGCTCGCCGGGGCATCGAATTCCGCGGCGCCGGATTGCGCTGGCGTCTTACATTCCGCTCAGGCCACTATCCACCGCGAGCGTCTGTGCGGTGACGTAGACGCTTTCATCCGACAGGAAGAACAGCACGGCATAGGCGATCTCCCAGGCGGTGGCCTGGCGGCCGAAGGGGACGTGGCCCTTGCCGCGGCTGGGGCGGCCGGCGCCGGCTTCGCGGCCGTTGGGGGTGTCTACGAGGCCGGGATAGACGAGATTGGCGCGGATGCCGCGGCGCGATCCGAGATGGGCGATGTTGCGCATCAGGCCGCCGAGCGCGGCTTTTGAAGAATCATACACCGCCATCTGCGAGCCGGCTTTCAGCGCGGCGATCGAGGAGATGAAGACGATGGCGCCGCCATTGTCGAATTTCGGCATCGCCGCGCGGCAACAGAGCATGGGACCGCGAACGTTGACGTCGTAGATCCTGTTCCACTCCTCGGGGCTGACGGCATCGAGCCCCGTCTTGCCGAAAGTGCCGATGTTCAGCACCATGCCGTCAAGGCCGCCCATCGCGCGATGGGCTTCGCCGATCATGCGCTGGACGTCGGCTTCGCTCGTAACGTCGGCGACGATGGCAAAGCCCTCGCCGCCTTCGTCGGTGATGTGCTTGACGGTCTGCTGGGCAGAGGTGTGGTTAAGGTCGGCTACCGCGACCTTCGCGCCCTCGCGTGCGCACAAAATGCTCATGGCGCGGCCGTTGCCGATCGGATCGGTGGCGGCGTCGAACACGCGCTGGCCGCCGCCGACGATCAGGATACGGCGTCCCTTCAGGCGTCCCCTGCCCGGCGCTTCGCCCAATGACTCCGCGCTTGGTGGACGGACGTAACGCTCCGGCTTGCTATCGATTTCCGCCATCTCAGCCGCCCTACTTCTTGCCGCCGTCATAGACTTTCATGCCGGCCGCGGGATCGAGATCGGTCTCGGTCGCCTCGGTGAGGCGCGCCATCATCATGTAGAAGCCGAGCGCAACGATGGATTCGACGATCTCCTGGTCGCTGAAATGTTTTCGCGCAGCAGCAAAGGTTGTTTCGAGAACGCGGACGTTCTCGACGACCTCGCGGCCGAATTTGAGAAGCGCGCGCTCGGCCTCACTCAACGCAGCAGAGTCGTACTCGCTGCGCTCCACCGCATCAATCTGTCCTTGCGTGCAGCCGATGCCGAGCGCGATCGGCACGTGCTGGCGCCATTCATAGGCGCCGCCTTCGAGCTGGGCGGCCTGCAGGATCAGCAGCTCGCGATTCACCGCACTGAGCTTCTGCTTGTGCAGGATCGAATTGCCGAGCCGCATCGCCGGGATCATGTTGGCCTCGGCATGGGCCATCATGCGAAAGATGTTGAGCTTGACCGGCATGCGGTCGAACGAGGCGCGGATGTCGCCGCTCGTCGTCTCCGGATCAATCAGGGGCAGCCTTGCCACGCGTCTCTCCCTTGGGTTTTCGTTTCTTGTTGTCGTTTGTCCCGCCATCCGCCGCGATCAGCGACAGGAAGAAGGCGAGATAGCGGTCGATCGCCTCGATCACCTTCGGCCGCGGCGAAGGCGTTGCACCCATCACGTAGTGTTCGAGGCGGATGTAGATCAGGCCGGCCGCGAACAGCCGCGCGGTCTCGCGTGGATCCGGCGTCGTAACCAGGCCGGCGAGCGCAAAACCGCGAAAATAATCCGTCATCATGCTCTGCTCGCGCGCATAGAAATGGTCGGCGAATTTGGCGCGAATGCCGGGCACGCGGTTACGCTCGGCGGTGATCACCTTCTGGAACTGATGCTCGCGCGGATCGGACCATTGCTCGACGAGATCAAGCGCGAACTGGCGGCAAAACGCAGCGGGCTGGCGCGCGAGCTGCCCGTAGCGCGGCTCTTCCAATCGGCTCGCCGAACTGGCCGGGCCGTGCTCGGCCACGATCGCTTCGAGGATCGCGGCCTTGCCGGAGAAATGATTGTAGAGGCTGCTCTCGCGGATACCGACGCGCCGTGCGAGCTCGCGCATCGAGGCGCCGCCATAGCCGCTCAGCGCGAACAGATTGAGCGCTTCGCTGAGGATACGCTCGCGGGTCGTGGGCGCAGCCGCTTCCGCCGCGCTGGAGGTGTGGACAGCCATGTGGCTTGACTAACGAACGATCGTTCGCTAGTCAACCGTACGAACGATCGTTCGTTTGCCAGATTGGCGGCGACGGTCTCGGCCCGCAAGTTCGCTGCGGGCGCTGTTCTCGCGTTTTAACTCCGCTCCTTCGAGAAGCGGAGAGCAAATCTGGGGAGACGACGTCATGGCGCGCTTCGCCCGCTTTCGCGCGGCCTGCATCCTGTTGCCGATGCTCGCAGCAAGCACCGCCCACGCCCAAAGCAAGTACGATCCCGGCGCCGATGACAAGACGATCAAGATCGGCACCACCGCGCCGCTGAGCGGCCCGGTCTCGGCCTTCGCGCAGATCGCGAAATCCGCGGAAGCCTATTTCCGCAAGGTGAACGACGAGGGCGGCGTCAACGGGCGGCGCATCCAGATGATCATCGCGGACGATGCCTACAGCCCGCCGAAGACGGTGGAGCAGACCCGGCGTCTGGTCGAGAGCGAGGAAGTGCTGCTGATCTTCGGCGGTGTCGGCACGCCGACCAACAGCGCCGTGCACAAATATCTCAACGACCGCAAGGTGCCGCAGCTCTTCCTGGGCTCGGGCGCCGCGAAGTGGGACGATCCCAAGAGCTTTCCGTGGACCGTCGGCTGGCAGCCGACCTATCGCGACGAGGCGATCGCCTACGCCAGATACATCAAGGCGAGCCATGCCAATGCGAAGATCGGCGTGCTCTACCAGAATGACGATCTCGGCAAGGATTATCTGAAGGCGCTGGAGGAAGGGCTCGGCAGCGGCGAAGCCATTGTCGCGCGCGCCGCCTACGAGACCTCGGCACCGACCGTGGATACGCAGATCCTGCAACTGAAGACCGCCGGCGCTGACGTGGTGCTGGTAGCGGCGACGCCGAAATTCGCAGCGCAAGCGATCCGCAAGATCGGCGAGATCGGTTGGAAGCCTGTCACCATCATCTCCAACGTCTCCGCCTCGATCAGCGGCGTGCTGGAGCCGGCCGGCAAGGACAATTCCACCGGCGTTATCTCCAGCCAGTATCTGAAGGATGCGACCGACCCGGCCTCGAAGGACGACGCCGGCTATAGGGAATGGCTGGCGTTCATGGACAAGTACTTGCCGGATGCCAACAAGAGCGACTGGCTCAACGTCTACGGCTACACCATCGCGCAGACGCTGATGACGGTGCTGAAGGCGTCCGGAAACGACCTCACCCGTGCCAATGTGATGAAGCAGGCCACGACGCTCAAGGACGTAAAGCTGCCGATGCTGATCAACGGCACCGCGGTGAACAATTCGCCCGAGCACTACACGCCGATGACGAGCCTCCAGCTCATCCGCTTCGACGGCACGCGCTGGGTGCCGTTCGGCGATCTCCTGAAGAACTGAGCCCATGCGGCAGGTCAGGATCGGCAGCATGCGGATCGATCTCGTCAGCGAGATCCCTTCGCTTGCCTTCGAGAAGACCTGGCTGTTCGCCAACGTCACCGACGAGGTGATCGCGGAGAACCGGAGCTGGCTCGATCACCGCTATATCGAACCGGAGACCGGCCGCTTCATCCTCAGCCACCACTCTTATCTCGTCCGCACGCCGCGCTGGACCGCCATCGTCGATACCTGCTGCGGCAACCACAAGCATCGGCCGCGCGTCCCGGTGTGGGACAACCTCAACCGGCCTTATCTCGACAACATGCAGGCGCTGGGCGTTGCCCCTGAAGAGGTCGACTTCGTGATGTGCACGCATCTGCATGTCGACCACGTCGGCTGGAACACGCGGCTCCTCGACGGCCGCTGGGTGCCGACCTTCCCCAACGCGCGCTATCTGATGGGACGCGAGGAGTACCGCCACTTCGAGACCGCGCACAATGCCGCGCCGAAACGCCCGGTCAACCACGGCTCTTTCGAGGACTCCGTGCTGCCGGTCGTCGCAGCCGGCCTCGCTGAGCTGGTCGAGACCGATCATCGCGTGTTCAGCGATCGCGACGCAGGCTTACGCTTTGCGCCTGCGCCGGGCCACACCGCCGGCAACATGCAGATCCACCTCAATGGCGGCCACGATCATGCGGTGATGTCGGGCGACGTCATCCACCATCCCATCCAGTGCGCCGCGCCGTGGCTGTCGAATGCCGCCGACGTCGATCCGGCCGCGGCGGTCGCGACGCGGATGGCGCTGCTGGAGGAGCTCGCGGATACACCGGGCTATCTGCTCACCGGCCATTTTCCGGCGCCGACCGCCGGCCGCGTTGTCAGGCACGGCGATGCCTACAGATTTCGTTTCGAGGATTAGGGGATTGCCATCATGAAGCTGCGCACCGTCACGCTGTCGTTGCTCGCATTGCTGTCGGCGGCGCTGCCGGCACACGCCGAGGATCCTGCCGCCTACCCCAGCCACAAGATCAAAATGCTTCTGCCCTATGCGGCCGGCGGCGGCGGCGACGTGATCGGCCGGTTGCTCGCCGACAAGATGGGCAAGACGCTTGGACAGAGCGTCTATATCGAGAACCACACGGGTGCTGCCGGCACACTCGGCACCCAGATGGTCGCAGCGTCGCCGAACGACGGCTACACCATCACCGTCGGCGGCATGACCACGCATGTGCTGGCGCCGGCGATCTATCCAAAACTGCCCTACGATTCGATCAAGGATTTTACGACGATCGGGCGTATCGGGACGTCCTCGATCATGCTGGTGGCAACCAGGGATTTTCCTGCGAATGACATCAAGAGCCTGATCGCGCTTTCCAAGAAGGGCGAGCCGATCCAGTACGGAAGCTGGGGCGTCGGCTCGACCGGACAATTCTGCGCGGAAATCCTGATGCAGCAGACCGGCATCAAGATGGATCACGTGCCGTTCAACGGCATCGCCAAACTCGCGGGCGACCTGCTTGGCGGCCACATCTCGCTTGCAACGCTGGACATGGCAACCGCAACGCCGCTGGTGAAGGACGGCTCTATCAAGGCGCTGGCCGCCTGCGGCGAGCGCTCGCCGAGCCTGCCTGACGTCGCAACCTACAAGGAGCAGGGCGTACCGTTCGACCGCAGCCTGTCCTGGGCGATGTATGCGCCTGCGGGTCTCGCGCCACCGATCGCGCAGAAATTGTCGATGGCGCTGAAGGAAGCGCTCGGCGATGCCGAGGTGAAGGAGAAGCTCCTGGGGCTCGGGATCACGCCGCAATTCGTCCCGGGTGACGAACAGCGCGACATCAACGCGCGCGACATCGCGGCCTGGAAGCAGGTAGCCAGGGACGCAGGCATCGAGGTCAAGTGACGATCGCAAGCGATCAGAAGGGAGCGCGGGCATGAGCCGCATTTTCGGCGCGGTGCGCCAGAACGGATACGTCGTGCGGGACATTCATGCCGCCATGAAGCACTGGATCGAGGTGATGGGCGTCGGCCCCTGGTACTACATGGACCGCGTCAAGACCGACTGGTTCCGCCATCGCGGCCAGGACTCCGCGGTCGAGATGAGCATTGCGCTGGCCAATTCCGGCGATCTCCAGATCGAGCTAATCCAGCAGCGCAACGATGCGCCATCGCTGTACAAGGAATTCCTCGACGCCGGCCACGAGGGCCTCCAGCACATGTCCTACTGGAGCCACGACTATCAGGCGCTCTACGACAAGGCACTCGGGCTCGGCTACAGGATAGGCCATGAAGGCCAGATCGGCGGAGAGAAGGGACGCTTTGCCTATTTCGACACGCAGGCCCATCCAGGAACCATCATCGAAATCTCCGACATCAGCGGCACCAAGGGGCCGTTCTTCGAGAAGGTCCGGCAGGCGGCGATGACCTGGGATGGGACGCGGGCGATCCGCGAGGTCGGCGGAGCGAAACCTTAAAATCCGACCGCCGGATTACGACCGGAAGAAGCCGCAGATGCGGTACGACCGCGATCCATGGTAGCATGAACCTCGTGTCCGAACCTTCAGCGAGGCAAGCATGTCCAACACTGACAAGGTTTTTGCCGGCTCGATCCCGAAAATCTACGACGAGTATCTCGTCCCGCTGATCTTTGCCCACTACGCCGCCGACATCGCGAAGCGTATCGCGGCTCTTTCCCCGTCGACGATACTGGAAACCGCGGCAGGTACCGGCGCCGTTACGCGGGCCGTGACCGCGGCGCTGCCTCCCGGCATCCGTTACGTCGTAACCGATCTCAACGAGCCGATGCTCGCGATCGCGGCGCAGCGCCAGGGTGAGGACCCGCGCATGACATGGCGTCAGGCGGATGCCACCGCCCTGCCCTTTGAAGAAGCCGCGTTCGACGCGGTCTGCTGCCAGTTCGGCGTCATGTTCTTTCCCGACCGCGTCAAAGGCAATGCCGAGGCAAAGCGGGTGTTGCGACCGGAAGGCACGTTCGTATTCAACGTCTGGGACCGCATCGAGGAGAACGTGTTCGCTGACGACGCCACCGCCGCGCTCGGAAAAATGTTTCCCGATGATCCGCCCCGTTTCATGGTGCGGACGCCGCATGGCTATCACGACAAGGCCATTATCAGAGCCGATCTGGAACAAGCGGGCTTCCGCCACATCTCGATCCAAACGCTTGCTGCGGTGAGCCGCGCCCCGTCGGCCGAGTATGTCGCGATCGCGCTCTGCCAGGGCACGCCGCTGCGGAGCGAGATCGAGGCCAGGGATGCCAGCAAGCTTCAGGCTGCGACCGACCTCGTCGCCGAGGCACTCCGATCGCGCCATGGGTCCGGAGCGGTCGAAGGCAAGATCCAGGCGATCGTGATCGAGGCGCGGCCGTAGGTCCGGACCCTCAGCGCAGGTTTGCGCGAAGCTCGCGCACGCCGCGTCCGAGCCGTTCCCGCAAGAGCGTCCGGAGCGTCGCGCCGTCCTCATAGCCGACCTCGGCGGCGATCGCATCGACGTCGAGACCGCTGCCATGCAGCAGCGACTGCGCGCGCTCGACTCGCAGATCCTGAAAGTAGGAGAGCGGAGACTTACCGAGCACCGACTCGCACCGGCGCTGCAGGGTGCGTGCGCTCGTCGCGAGCGCACTGGCGGCCTCCTGCAGCGAAAACCCTTGCTTGAGATGTTCGCGCGCCCAGCGCTCGAAACGCTGGATGAGCGGATCGGCCTGCGCGAGGTGATTGGGAATGATGAAGGGCGCCTGCAGGGAGCGCAGGTCGGCGAGCAGATAGCGCGACACGACGGCCGCGAGCTCGGGGCTCGCCTGGCGTATGAACCACAGCGCAAGATCGAGATGCCCCATCGCAGCGCCCGCCGTGACGACGCGGTCCGATGTCACCAGCATGCGTGTCTCATCGAGACGAACATTGGGGTAGCGTTGGCGAAACAAGGGTGACAGCCACCACGTGGTGGTCGCGTCCCGTCCATCGAGCAGCCCCGCCTCCGCCAGCACGAAGGTACCGATGCAGGACGCGGCGATGCGCGCGCCCTCGGCGTACCAGGACTGGAGCTGTTTCACTGCCTCTCCGACATCGCGCCGGTCGAGCGCCGGAATCAGTTGTTCCGGCCGGCTCGTATTCAACGCCGGTACGATGACCCAGTCCGGCTTCAGATCGGACGTTACCGATTTGACGGGGATCGCAAAGCCCTGTCCGGATCGGACCTTCTTCCGCACGCCGACAATTGAGACATCGAAATGGGGCGCTCCGCCCGGTTGAGCGGCTGCGAAATTGTTGGCGATCGTGAACGCATCGAGCGTCACGGTCAGCCCGGTGTCCCAAAATCCCTCCAGGGCGAGCAATTGAATGCGCATGGCGGAAACGCTCTCAAAGTTGCCGTTTACGACAATACCGTTCGAACGGAAGCAAGCCTAGCTTGCGATGCAACGGCAACCGGAACGAAGGCCTTCATCGCGATCGATAGATAAGGGCAATCATCTGAACCAACAACGCTATTCCAGATGTTCGCTCGAGGGATCGGTGGCGTAAACGCATCTAAAAATGGCGCTTCTGCCAACATTGCGGGAGGTCCCTGATCCAACGCCGTCCACTGACAAACAGCAATCCAAAGGAGCCCACATGAAAGTCATCGCCATCGGTAACATTGGCAAGGCACCGACACCCGAGCAGCGGCAGCAGATCATGCCGAGGGAAGTGCCGGCCACGCTCAAGCTGTATCTCGACGGGAAGATCGAGCAGTTCTGGTTTCGCCAGGACAAGCCAGGCGTGGTCTTCCTGATGAACGTCGAATCCCTCGAACAGGCCAAGGCGACCGTGGAAGCACTGCCGCTCGTCACCGACGGCTTCGCCACCTACGAGTTGATGCAGGTCGGTCCGCTCGCGCCGCTGGGCATGCTCATCCAGGGCAAGTGACCGCGCGTCGGACCGACACGCGACGCTTCCATCAACCTTCCGAACCGGTCCGCATCGCCGCCGTTCCACGGCGGCGATGCAACGTGCGGCAATCGCTGCCGGCGAAGCATGACTAAATGAAGAGCGTAAACCTCGTAACATGGAGGATTTCAATGAAGCTTACACTCGCTGCCGGTCTCCTGACATTCGCCCTGTGCCTGACCTCCGCCGTCCCCGGACGCGCGCAATCACCCACGCCACCGACACCGACCACCCGAATTCTCGCGATCGGCACGGTAAACCCCGGCGCCGATGTCGCCGCTGCGCGCGCCATCCTGCCGACGGAAGTGCGCGAGACGGTGAAGCTCTATCTCGACGGCAAAATCGACCAGTGGTACTCGCTGCAAAATCGTGTCGGCGTCGCGTTCATCCTGAACGTCACGGATATCGCGGCCGCTCATGACATGCTCGAAAAGCTGCCCCTGGGGCAGGCTCACCTCATGAGCTTCGAGCTGATCCCGCTTGGCCCGCTCAATCCGCTTCGGCAGTTGCAGGGCATGTCGACGGGTCCACAGTAGACAGCCGGGATACCCGTCGTTGGCGCCGCTGCGGTCGCCGACGACAGATATCTTCAGCTCAGGCGATGACGCGGCCCAGCGCGGCGCGCGTCCTACCAGAAGCCCCGCTGCATCGGCTGCGCCGGCTGATAATACTGATACTGGCCGCGGCGGCGCGGATTGACGGGCTGCGGGTTCGGCTGCTGCTGGAAGAAGAAGCCGAAGCCGTTGCCGCCATTGCCCCAGCTGTCATCGCTTGCCATTTCCATCGGCGGCGGCGCGGTCGGCTTGCGGGTGATGAAGCCGCCCTGCGGATGATTGCTCAGCACCGCGACGAACTCGGTGCGGTAGTTGGTCTCGGCGCTCAGCGGCTCGTCCGAGATTACGATCGACGAACGCGGCAATGCCGTCGGCCCGATGCGATCCCAGACGTCCTGCGGAATGGTGATGCGGTCGAGCGCGTCCTTGGCATCGTCGCCGTTCTCGATCGTGACCACGCTCCAGCGCAGGCCGGTATCGGTCTTCGCCATCGCGGTGAAGATGTGCGTGCCGAGCGGCTGGTCGGGATTGCGGATGGTGACGGGCACCTCGATGCTGGTGTCGAACACTTCGCCGCCGCCATCCGGCGCCGGCTTGTGCGTGTTCCGCCGCACGTAGAGCTTCTGCGTCGCGCGGCTGATGTAAACGGACACCGGCTCGAGGGCGAGCTTGGCGTCGGTCGCAGCCGTCACGGCTTCGGCCTTCCTGGTTGCCGCGACCTTTGCGGCCTCCTTGGTGGCGGCAACGGCGTCGCGCTTCGGCTGCGCGGCGGCCTTGGCGGCATCGAGCGCCGACGCAGCGTCGGCGGCCTTGGTCGCAACCTTCTGCTTCAGCTCCTCGGCCTGCGCCCGCGCCTGATCGGTCTTGGCGGCCGCGATCTTCTTGTCGGCGAAAGCGAGTTCGGCGTCGGCCTTGGCCTTCTGCTGTTCCAGCTTGCGCAGCGACGCGGGAAGCGACGCGGCCTCCTTCGCGGCCGCGGTCGCAGCTTTCTTGGCCTCGGCGGCAGCCTGGATCGCCTCCTCGGCTTCAGCGGAGAGCTTGTCGGCCCGGTTCGGCACAGCCGCGATGGCCTCGCGCTTCGGCACGAACAGCGAGGGATGAGTGAAATCGATCGGGGCCGCGTCGTTCGGCGAGATGATCACGCGCATGCCGATGTTGGTCTTGTCGAACAGCCCCTCGGCAAAGCCGAAGGGCATCCGCACGCAGCCGTGCGAAGCGGCATAGCCCGGCAGCGGCCCGCCATGCAGCGCGATGCCGTTCCAGGTGATGCGCTGCATGTTCGGCATCCAGGCATCGTCATACATGGTCGAGCGGTGGTCCTTGTCCTTCTCGACGATGGCGAAGACGCCGGCTGGCGTCTCGCGTCCCGTGGTGCCGGTCGAGACCGGCGCGCGCAGGATCCAGCCATCGGAATCGTAGAAAGTGACCTGCTGGCTCTTGATCGACACGATCGCCATGATCGGCTCGCCGGCCTCGCGCGGCGCGACCGCCTCGACCGGCTGGCGGGCCTGCTTGGCCGCCTCGGCGCTTCCGCTCAGCGCCGTCAGGGCAACGGCCGTTGCGAGCGCAACAAGTCCGGGGGGCCGCCAACGCCGCATCGCCGTGGTGGATTGCGCCGTCGTCATCAGGTCTTTCATGCCATTCCCCGGTCCAGTACCAGTCCGCGCCTTACGTCGATCGCGTCAGATTGCGATCTTTGGATTAAGAATTCGCAGCCACCTTGCGTTCCGTATCCGGCAATATTCGGACCGGTTCGGCGGCAAATCTCTCATATACGAGGGCTCGCGCAGGCGGAAGGTGGCCTGGGGCCGGGGCTGGCCCAGGGCTGGTCACGAATCGCTGCGGCACAATGTCCGGTTAGTGGGTTCGGCGCCCGATCAGCCGTGTCATTGCAGCGCCGAACAGGCCGAACAGCGCATACACCATGAGCGGCAGAGCGTGCGCGGCAGCCTGCCCGACCGGCTCGTGCTCCACGATTAGCAGGACCGCGAACACGGCAAGGCTCAGGAGGACGCAGATGAGGGCGGCAGCAAGGCCCAGCCTGCGCAGAACGAAGGCAAAGTCGGTGGTGGTCATGGCCGCATCCGGGGCGAAGATGAACAGACCTACGCTAGCCCGTCCTATTCGTGAGAGTGCGGCTTTTGGGCCCGATTGATGCGGCCGCACATCTTGTCTGACGAGGCGCACAGGATTGCCTTCGGCTTTTCGCCGCCTGACGAC
>NZ_JASAUS010000155.1:0-16392 GCF_029953005.1 Bradyrhizobium sp. Mp27
GCACGCCTCAAGCACCTTGCGATCTTTCCTCGAAAGGTGGACTTCTCTTGCTTCGGGTATCATCCCGACCTTGAATCACGACTCACGTTCCAAGAAAAGTGGGTACTAGCACCGCACCCCAGTTCCCGCTCAAGCTCAATGAGCTTCCGACGGCGGCTTGATCTTGACCTTGGTCTTGACCAACGCTAGGTCCGATCCGATCTCACATCCCCCCTGCACTAGATAGAGCGTCGGCGTTCGGCCGACCTGATCAAAATTTGGCCCAGGGGAGTTTTCGTCGATCAGGCTTGGATAGCTGAACCGCTTTCCGATCGAGCAATCCTTCGACCAGAACAGGGGGACCTGCTCCAGGACCTGTCGATCGTGCCAATGAACCAGGTCGTCCGAGAAATATGCGACGATGCTTCCACCATTGATGTCCTCCGCGACGGTTGCGACGAAGAGATTCGAATTTGCTAGCTTGGCAATTGATCCGACAAAGCCTCGCATGCCCGTCACATACTCGCAGCGAACGCGCGCCTGATCTTCATAAGCGCTCTGGTTTGGCCGCACAAAGCCGTCGCGCGTGAAAATCTCCCAAGAGCTCGTCGTCACCGGCAGCCGACTGCGGAGCACGCATCTCCCAGAATCGCCCTTATCCACGCCGGAATAGCCAACCAGCGTGTACAGATAGTCCCCCCATTTCACTAGGTTTGTCGGACTCGTATAGCCTCTGGGATGGCCCTGGCCGAGCGTGTCTGCAAAGTCGGGGGCTACGACTGCTTTGTCCAAATCGTCAGCCCGGTGAAACGTCCGACCACGGTCATTGCTCCTGAGGAGCACGATGCTGTTGTACCAGCACGACGAATAGTCCGCGAAACGGCAATGCCCCACCAACTCGTGGGCCTGATACTCGTTGTGCCCAAGCGCAATGACCGATCCATCATCGCCGATCCACGTCGCCGTGATCCACGTCTTGTAGTTGAAATGCGAGGGATCGGGATCCAACGTTCCCTCATACGCGACCGAGCAGTTCTTCGCCATCGCACCGAAGCTACTGCCAACCAGCGCCCGGTTGCGATAATGCGTCGCGAATGCCGTAATCGAACCATCCGGCGAGCGAAATGCCCGCAACGGAGCATCAGAAATGTCCAGGGCGTCGCATTTCGCGTCCGGCACGACGTGAGGGAGATCATCCGCTTCAGTCGCGCGGTGTCCGCCCAGCACGAGCGGCAGGAACGTCCCAATCACGGTCGCGGCTCTGATGGCGCGACCCTTCACTTGAAACTCTTCACGATGATGGAGGGGCCATCCTCAATGAACTTCGAGAAAATCCCGCGCGCGTCCGCGTTGGAGAAGACCACCGTCCCTCCCCGTCCTAGTTCTATAACCTCGGTCTCGCTATCGGGAATCGATTTGTCGCCCTTGAGATAAGCAATCATTTCCGCAACCTCCTTCTGGAACCGAAGCACGGCTGGATCGGGATGTCTGCTGAAGTCCATCCTCGAAACCGCCTCCGGATCGATGGCGTGATCGACAAGACTCCGGTTCGCCAATTTTCTCACATTGGCCGCGATCCGCTGATCAGGAAATTGTGTCAAATGCAGCAGAAACAGATTACTGCTGCAACTCGCCGAAAATCGGCTACCGGCGTACTGGATGTTGTGAATGCCCGATTGAGCCGCAATCAGCTCGGGCGGAAGAATGGGCTTTCCCCACTTCAGATTGTTCGAGAAGTTGCGCCGGCGCTCGGTGTCCAACAACGTGAATTGATCCATGCGTCCGATCGCGTTGATTAGCCACGTTGCTGGATAGATTGCGCCACGCTCTTTCAGGCAATCCAGGATCCGCTCATCCGCGAACCAACGCTTCGTATCGATCCAGACGAGCCGCTCGTCGACGTCGACGAAGGAGAAGAACTCGACGGTCTCCCTCAAGCGATCGAACAATGGCCGGAACCTAGGATGCCAGTGAATATCGTTGTGAACCCCGGAGAAGCGGAAGATCGTGATATCAGGGGCAGCCCGACGATAGACGTCGAGCGTCGCGGCATCTGACGATCCATTGTCCGCTATGATCAGATTTTGCGGACCGACGATGGCGCTATGATGATTAATCCAACTCTGGACAAATTCGGGCTCGCTGAGAGTCTTGCAGCAAATCTTGAGCTTGGCCCGGTTTTGCAGGCGCCTCAGAATCTCCGGCTGATCCGTGTCCCATTGAAGAACCGACATCTCAAACATCTCTCTAACATTTTGAGCTTTCCCCCCCTGTCAGGAAAGCGCTTCGACGATGCTCAGCCTGCGCTGCCGATCCAACGATCATCGGACTCGCTTCGGTATGAATTAACGCCTGTTCCGAGATACCTCACATATCAATTCGGCAAATTGTGGTCCTCCACCTAATTCGATCCGTAATCATGCGCTTTGCTTCAGGAGCGAAGCGCGTTTTTCCATTGAGCGGCATTCTCCTCCTGATCGAGGTTAGGACTGCGTCCCTCCGCCGCCCCGACCAAATGAAAATGATGCTTGGCCGACTTGATCCGACCCTCCCGAACGGCAATCGCCACATCCGGATATTTGCCCATGTACCAAGCTTCGTCGACTTCGGGTCCTCCACCCTGTCGTCCCTCGAAATAGCCGAAGCCGATATAGTGCACGTGCGCGCTCTCGATTTCACCGCTCACGAGCGCCTTCGCTATGTCCGGATTGTCCCTGAGATAACCGTCCTCATCAAACTCAGCGGCCGCCAATGCGATTTGCAACAACAGCTTCAGAAGCGCACCTGGTATTTCGATCTTGCCTCCGTTCTCGAAGGCCGCACTGTCTACGTTGAGTGCACTCAACAGTGAAACGGCGGAAGGCACGAACATGACAGCCCCGACTTGCTCTGGTTGTTTTCCCTAGCCGATCACGTCGTCGCCGTCGCACGCACTGCGGATTTCGCTGCCCGCCTGGGCGCATCAGGCTTGGTAGCGGCGCTCGCCAGTTGCGCCGACACCTCGTTGCGATAAGCGGCCTGTGCCCCAAGCTCCCGCTCCCCGAAGCCGAAACGCCTCCGCGCGAGACGATGCATAGTGTCGATCTCCTCGATGTGCTTTTGGGCCTTCAACGAATTGGTGACGCTCGCCGCATGGCGCCGATGGACGTTGAGGGGGTCGGCAACGTAGGCGATCTTTGCGCCCGGTCCTGCCAGAACCTCCAGATAGAGCACCCAGTCGCCGGCCATCCGGAACTCTTTCAGACGATCGCGACAGGCGTTCAGCGCGCGCAGCAACGTCTCGCGACGCCACAGCACTGAACTGACGTTCAGGATCGTATTCTTGACACCGAGATAGCGCGTTACGAAATCGCGACCGTCAAACACTTCCGTGCGCGACAGCGCGCCAGGTTCGATCGTGGCAAAATACGGCTTGTAGCTCGCGTAAAGATGAGCGCCATCGGCGTCGATCGACTTCGAATCGGTGAAGCCTATAGCGATGTCGGGGTCACCCTGCATCAGCGCCAGCAGGCTCGAGATGAAGATCGGCTCCGAGAGATCGTCGGCTTCGGCGATCCAAAGGAACTCTCCCTTCGCCATCTCTGCAGCCTTGGCCCATTGCGCGAACACCGAGCCGGAATTCTGCTCGTTAATGACGAGCGTCAGATCGCGCTGGCGCTGATCGGCAAGCTTCATGATGATGGAAGTGCTATCGTCGCACGAGCAGTCGTCCAGCACGATAATCTCCTCGACCGGATGGGTCTGATCGAAGATGGTGTACAGCCGCTCAGGAAGGCAGCGCGCATAGTTGTAGTTTGGTACGGCGACCGAGACGCTGGGCAATGATGGAACGGCTAACCGCAGCAGATCGCGGACATAGTCCGCGAAGTCAAATTTGCTCCGGATAATCTCGGCCATGCGGTCCCGCTCGGACTCGGGCGGTGTCCAGCGTAGAAAAGTCTCCACTGCCTGTGCCATCGCCGGCGCATCGCAATAGGGCACGACGCACCCCACGTTCTCCTTGTGCAGCAAGCCGGGGATACCGCCAGAGTCCTGGAACGCAACGACGGGCACGCCGACGCTGAGCGCCTCCAGTGTCACCGTCGGAAACGGGTCCTCGCGCGACGTCAGCGCGTAGACGTCGGATGCGGAATAGAGCGCCTGCATGTCCGAGCGATAGCCGGCGAGATGGAAGTGGCCCGTGGCCTCGGCACGCTTGATCTCCGGCCCCAGCCATTCCTGGAGGCTTGGATCGATGCCGCCGGCCCAGCAAAAATGGACATTTGCATTGCGTCGTCGAACCAAGTTACAGACTTGCAAAAACAGGTCAAAGCCCTTGCGCAGATCAGCATATCCGACGCCGAGCACCATCTTGTCGCCAGCGGCGATGCCAACTTCCTTGCGAAACAGCACGGCTTCCGTCGGCACCGGCTCAATCTGCTTGTAACTGCCCTGCGCGCGAATGAGGAAACGCTCATCCGTCCCGTCAAGCCCAAGCGCTTCGACGAGCTTGTCGCGCACGAAATCCGAGGCGAACACCACACGATGCGCACTCCCAATCGCCGCGGCAGCGGCCTCTTCCAGCTGCTTCTCGTGCAGGATCCGCGGCAATTCGTGGACCAGGGAAACGGTCCGAAAGCCCATTTCGACGAGGAATTTTGTGGCGCGCCCGCTCGCGGCCGTGTTGGCGATGGCCGCTGTAAAGCCCTTCTCCCGGAAGTGTTGTAAGGTCGCAGGGATATCGGAAGCCTGCTTGAGTACGGTGAGCGGCGCGACCGAGGCGTATTCGGCTTCCAGCGCTCCGCCCTGAAGCAGGAGAAAGTCGATCTCGATATTGAAGGCGCTGCGCAGCGTCTTGCCGATGTTCAGCAAGAGATGCTGCGCGCCGGCGGGAAACGCATCATGTCCGACCAGCAGAATCTTGGACACTGACCGATCGGAGGTCAGACCAGTGGCCGCGCGCGCGGTAGCATTCAGGTAGGCCGAACCGAAATGGAGATCGGGCTCGAGATACGCGCCCTCGCACCATTCATTCCAGGCGTTGATACAGACGAACGATTCGCCGAAAAAGGTGTGCGTCTGCGCCTGTTCGACCAGCGCTGACAACCACGCCTCGTATTTCTGGGGGGTCGAGCCCTGGACCACGAGGCCCGAGCCTTGCCGGCGCGCATCGTTGTCCCAGCTCGGCACCACCGTCTTGATCAGCGGAAAATTCGGACGCGGCTCATCAACTGAATATTTGGCGACGTCGTCGTAACTGTAGATTTGCCCCGCATAGGTATCGTCCAGGAGTTTGGCGTCAGAGTTCACCAGCGGCACGTATTTGGTAAGCTTGTGCGGCGGAAATTCGATCGCGCCGTCCATGCCGTTCGGAGTTGGATCGTAATCATCAAAACTCTGGCTCATGATGATGATTGGATCTTCGTTGAACCGTTTCGCGAAGATCGCGCGCCAGCGCGCGATGACGTTTGCCGTGTCCGGAATGAGGCGCGGCCGATAGATCATCAAGAGGGGACGGCCCTGGACACGGATGTAGCGTTTGTCCGTGAAGTGACGATTGAAATCCGACAACAGGCGCTCGTCATCGTCAGACAGGTAGTCCTGCGAAATCAGGACCTCGCCCTCCATGCCGTCCCACCGCCGCGTCCAGTTCTCGTTGGTCCACATCAGGCAGAACGGCATGTTGATATCGCGCGCTTTCAGGAATTTCTCCAGCGGTTTTTCCAATAGGCGCTTGCCGTTGAACCAGTAGTAGTAAAAGACGAAGCCGTGGATGCCCGCCGCCTTGGCTAGCTTCGCCTGCTTGCGCATGGTTTCGATGTCGGCGAGAGAGTAAAAACCCAGGTCGCGCGGAATCCGCGGTTGATAGTGATCCTTAAACCGAGGTATGCCGCGCGCGATGTTCGTCCATTCGGTGAAGCCGGTGCCCCACCATTTGTCGTTCTCAGGGAAAGCGTGAAACTGCGTCATATAGTAGGCCAGCACCTTGGCGCGCGGCTTTGCGCCGTCGGGCAATGGACGCAGTTCCTCGAATAGCCGGCTCGGACGGGTGAACCGCTTGATCTCGGCCGGGATGGTGGCCTCGTTCTCCGGAGGTGACGGATAGATGCCATCCTCGTGGCGATGCGCAAGATAGTGCAAAAGCGGATTCTGATCCGTCTTACCCTTGAAGTAGCGCTGAATGTAAAACTTGGTGTCGAACTCCGCCGACGGGTTGCGCCCTTCCTTATAGCCATGAAAGATGAAGTGCTCGAACGGATCGACGCCGGCCGCTGCGACGTCCGGATAGATCTGACGATAATACTGCGCGTCGAATTCCGGGATCGGGCTGAACGGGCCCAGGCGGTTCTTCAGATAGTGCGCGAGCGGGCTCTCGCCTTCCGGGATGCCGTACTTCTCCCGATACCAGGCCGGTTGAAAATAGGGACTTGGCCGCCGCCCATCGCGCTCGCCGACCGTCGCATAGTGCAGGAACGGATGCTCATCCGCCTCCTTCACATCGGGATAGGTTGTGACGTACCAGATCGGGTCGAAGATCAGATTTGGCTTTCGACCTTCCCTGTAGCCATAGAGGAAGAAATGCTCAAACGGATCGGCGCCGACCGCGATCACGTCCGGATAGCTGGCCGCGTAGAAATCCTGGTCAAAAAGCCCGAGGCCCTTGAGGGTGCGCGCGGCATCTGCAAGGTCGCCGGCAGGACTGCTCGCCGATCCCTCGGCGGCGAGCAGCTTCGCAGAACCGTTCAGTTTTGCGGCGACCGGCTCTGACTTGGATTGCAGCCTTGCAGCAGCGCTGCGCCTCGCCCGAGGTCCTCTTCGACCGGCGTCGCGCGCGAGGTTCGAAAGAAAATCAGCCATTGTTACTCACTCGTGCATTAGAGGCATCGTTCCGCACAAAGTTTCTGTGTACGGTGTGACAGCCCCGTCGCCGCCGATCGACTGGAGGCGCCGCACGGCGCCTTCATTGCGTTGCCGCGCCGCGTATCGATACCAATTGACCGCTGCTTCGCGATCTTGCGCCGTGCCTCGGCCCGACATCAACGCGTCGCCCAGCGCAACCTGCGCTTCCGCCATTCCTCGCTCGGCGGCCCTCTGAAACCATTCCGTCGCCTTCGTCACGTCAGCCGCGCGCCCCTGCCCACTCCGGAGCATCACGGCAAAGTTGTACTGCGCAATCTTATGTCCCTGCTCTGCAGCGGCCTCGTACCAGTTCACACCCTCTGCAAGATCCAGGCCCACTCCGTAGCCCGTGCAGTACATGACGGCCAGTTGGAATTGCGCTGGTGCATGCCCCGCGCGCGCCGCCTTGGTCATCCACGATGATGCTGCCCGCGCATTCCCCACGCCGCTCGTCGAATCCAGATGGAGAAGTGCCAGCATGTACTGAGCCTCGACATGGCCGGCATCCGCCGCCCGCGTGAACCATGGGGTCGCGCCTAGCTTATCGGCGATCCCGCCGAACTTACCCATCTTCAGCGCGCCCAGTTGGAACGCCGCCGGAGGATGACCTGCCTCGGCCGCCTCTGCCAGCAAAGAGTGCGCGCGTGCGACGTTATCATCGGACGCATTCTGATGAATCATAAAGAGTGCATAGGCGGTCTTGGCGTCAGGATCTCCGCTACCGGCGGCCCTGCTCAACCATTCCGAAGCCATTTCCTGATCTTTGGGAACGCCCGCACCGGTCGAATAGAGCTTTCCGAGTTGCACCTGTGCGGCGCTCATGCCGCCATCTGCGGCACGTTCGAACCATTTGATCGCGGCCTCCACGTTGCGCTGAACGCCGGAGCCGTTGAGATAGAAGATCGCAACGTTGAATGCCGCAGTGGCATGGCCATTTTCGGCTGCGCGCTCGAACCACTTCGCGGCCTGTCGAGTGTTAGGCGAAACACCGACACCAGTCGCATAAAACCGGCCGACGAAGAATTGCGCCTGCACATCGCCCCGCTCGGCCGCCTTCTCATACCAAATCGCCGCCTCACGCAAATCGGGCTCGGCATCGGCTCCGCTCGAATAGAATTCCGCGAGTGCCTGAATTGCGGGAAGATAATCCTTCCGCGCCGCCTTGCGCAGCGCGGTCTCGGCGCGGTCGAGGTCTTTGGCGACGCCCTTGCCGCTCAGCCGTAACAGGCCGATGTTGTAGAGTGCGATCGGATCATCATGCGTGGCTGCACTCTGGAACAGGCGAGCACCCTCAGTGGGGTTCTCGGGCAAGCCCATACCTTTCAACGTCATAAATGCGAGCCCAATCTGCGCCCTCACGTGCCCCTGCGCGGCGGCCTTGCCATACCAGATCGTAGCCTGCGCGAAATCGACGAGTACTCCGCGTCCCTGGTAATAGACATCGCCTAGCGCGAACTCGGCCGGCGCAAAGTTCTGATCGGCCGCCGCCAGATACCAACGCAATGCAGCAGCGAAGTCCTTCGTGCACCCCTGCCCTTCACTGTAGAGATTGCCCAGGATGGTCTGAGCATCCGCTTTGCCGGACCCGGCGGCGGCCGATATCCAGCGAAACGCGGCGCAAATATCCTTCGCGAAACTGATCCCGTGCGGGAATATCAGGTGATGCACATCCGACGCGCTATCGCCCAATCGCGCGGCTGAGGATTGACGCCAGGTCTCCGGCCTACTCGGTCCGAGGCTGGCGTTGACTCCGTAAAGATAGATCAGGCCGAGTTGATATTGCGCCTCGACGTGACCTCGCTGCGCCGCGCGGTCGTACCACACCGCGGCATCCGGAATGCTGCCTGCCACTCCCCGGTTCTCGGCATAGAGCATGCCGATCCGATAGTCCGCTTCCGCGTCGCCGTTTTGCGAGGCACGCTTCCAGAGCTTAAGTGCCTCCAGATAGTGACCGCGCTCGAACGCTGCCTCCGCCGGACCGAGCCGCTTTTCATCTGATCCGCGAGACGCGGGACGAAGCCATTGGAGGAGCGATCGGGTCAATACCGTCATGGCTCACGCATGGCCTCCCGGATACCCTTCAGCATTCCGCCAAGCAGATACATTCCGACCGCCCGCGTGCCGACATGGACGTCCCCCGCAAGCGTCATGCCAGGAATCAGGCGAAAGTTTTTTGGGACATCCTTGAAGTTGGCTGAGTCCACCGAGCACCGCGCCTTGTAGTAGGCTTCGATAGGCTTTCCATCATCGTCGGTGGTGAACGCGCCCTCGCTGATCCAGCGCACTTTGCCATCGGCTGTACCATGCTCCGCGGCATTGAACGCATCGATCCGCATCGTGCAGGGGTCTCCGGGCCGGATGAAACCGACATCGCGCGAGGCGATGCGAATTTCAGCCTCGAGCTTGGTGTCGGTCGGCATCAGCGTAATGAAAGGATCGCCGGGCTTTAGCACCGATCCGACCGAGAGCCTTGCCATCGTCAACACGACCGAGTCTTCGGCAGCGGTCAATCGGACCAGATCCTGGTGCCTGAGCGCCTTCTCATAAGACGCTCTCGCCTCGTCCAGCTTGTTGCGGGTCGCCACGAGATCCTGACTCAGTTGCGCAAACCACTGCTGCTTGAAGGCGTCACGGTCTGCGGTTGACACCGCGAGCGTATTCTGGGCTTCGATTAGGCTGTTGTGGGTGTTCTCCAGGGTCCGCAGCAATTCAAGCCTTGAGTCCTGGGAAATGAACATATTGAGCTGCGAGCCCGTGCCGTGCTCGGCCAGCGTCGTGCGCATGGTCTCGATCTTCTGCAAGATCTCGTCACGCTGCCGATATCTCGCATCGTCCCCGCGAAGCTTCTCCATCGTCGCCTGGGTCTGCTTGATCCTCGAATCGAAACTATTGATCTGCGCGGTATATTGCGCCATCCTCTGATCATAGAGCGCCTTCTGCAAGGCTGCGTATTTTTGGTCGTTGGGGTCTGGCTTGCTCGCAAAAACCAGCGGATGCTGGTTCAGCTCGGCTTCATCGCGTGCCACCTGAGTCTCGAGGCTAGCGATCTGCAACTTCGCCTGGGTCAGGTCCGCCGACGTAAAGGTCGCGTCCAGGGTCGCAATAAGCTGTCCCGGTTGCACCTGCTCGCCTTCCCGCACGTCGATCGTCTTAATAATCGATTGATCCAGGGCCTGAAGGACGCGGATCTGTCCCACCGGCACGATCCGCCCGCCAACGCTGGTGATGACGCGATCTATCCGCGTCAGAGCCAGAATGGCAACGATCGTGACCAGGAAGGCCGAGAGGACAAACAGCGTTGCTCGCGCGACCAGAGGCTCAGCCTCCTCTCGGATCGCATCCGTTTCCGATTGAAATTGGCGAACAGTCGCAAGCGCACCATCACGAGACAAGCGTTGGACTCCCGAATGTTGACCGATCGTTGCGGGCTGCCGGCACCAAATGCGCGTTCTGCTGATACCACAGCGAGCTGTAGATATCGTTGCACGCCAGGAGCTCCTCATGCCGCCCGATATCGTCGACCACACCACGATTAAGGACGAGAATTGCGTCCGCCTTTGCCAGGGACGACAGGCGATGCGAGATGATAATCAGCGTCCGGCCATGCGCGAGGCGCGTTATGTTGGCGTTCACGATCGTCTCGCTGTCGGCGTCTAGCGCGCTTGTCGCCTCATCGAGAATCAGAATGGGCGGGTTGACGATCAACGCACGCGCGATCGCAAGCCGCTGCCGCTGCCCTCCCGAGAGGTTCGGCGAGCCTTCATAGATATGCGTCTCGTAGCCACGCGGCAGCTTGTCGATGAATTCTTCCGCACCCGCCAGCCTCGCCGCCCTGACCACATCATCGAACGACGCGTCCGGCGTGGCCGCTGTGATGTTTTCGCGGATGGTCCCACTGAAAAGAAAATTCTCCTGGAGCACCACACCCACGTTACGACGGAGATGGTCGATGTCGTACTCGCGAACGTCAATGCCATCGATCTTGATCAATCCGTCATAGTCGCAATGCAGCCGCTGCAGCAGCCGCGCAATCGTGGTCTTGCCAGATCCGCTCTTGCCCATCACGCCTAAAGTAGTCCCTAGCGGAATCTCGAAGGAGATGTTGTTTAGCGTTGGCGATAGCGCTCCCTTGTATTTGAAGGTGACGCCGGAAAACTCCACCTTGCCCTCGAGTGGCGAACGCACGCCATGGCCGGAACGTCCCTCTTCGGGAGGAAGGTTGACGAGATTGCCGACGGTTGCAACCGCACTTCGTGCCTCGTCGTATTGATTGATGAGCTGCGCCATCTGCATCAGCGGACCCGAGACGCGCTGTGACAACAGCAGGAATGAGAACAGCGCCCCGATATAGACCGGGTCATTGCTTTCGAGCGCGAGATAGACGCCGAGCGCATAGGAGCCGCTGACGGCCAGCCGCTCCAGGGGACGCACCACCGACTGGATGGCGTTTCCAGTCATGCCTTCCACAAGCCGCGCCTTGGCAACGCGTGCGACCAGAACATCCCACATGTGGCGCTGCCGCGTATCGAGCGCGAGGGACTTGATCGTCCGGATCCCATTCAAAGTTTGAACCAAAAACGCGCCCTGCGCGCCCTCCGCGGCCAGCACGGCAGTCGACGCCTTGCGGTAATTCGGCAACATTAGGACGAGCCACGCGACGATGAATGCCGACAAGGCGAGAACCACGAACGTCATGACGGGGCTGAAGAAGAACATGACGGGCAGGAAGAACATCAGCGTCGTAGAGTCGAGAATGGTGCCGAACAATTGCCCCATTAGGAACGAGCGGATGCGAAAGACTTCGCGAATGTCGCGCGCGACGAGGCCGACGGGCGTCTGCTCGAAATAGTCGATGGGAAGATTGAGGACCTTTTCGAAGACGTAGGTCGACAATTTGACGTCCAGCCTGGTGGTCAAGCGATGGACAAGGAATTGTCTCAAGAACGAGAAGGCTGCCTCGAAGGCTATGACCACCAGCATCGCGACGCAGAGCACATAGAACGTGTTGTACGCCTTGTAGAAGATCACCTTGTCCGACAACAGGCGCCAGAACATGATCGGCGCCAAGCTGAGAAGCCCGAGGATCACGGCGGCAATCGCGACGTCGCGGACCATGCGGCGTTCGCGGAACAACAGCGCGGCTACCAGGCCGAAACTGAACGGCTGCGCTTCGTCCGATATCTCGTAGCTGCGCTTGATCAGGACCAGATCGCCGGACCAGATACCTTCAAAGCGTGGTTGGTCGATCACGAGCAGCGCGTCTTCCGCGGCATTCGGGTCCCTCAGCACGATGCGGGTATTGTGGGCGTCTCCCTCGACACGCTGGAGTACCATGTGGCTCCCATTGCGAAGCCGAATGATGACCGGGAGCGCCTTCTTCAGATGAGACAGCCCGCTCCAATCGAGCTTGACGCACTTCGCGCGCATGCCTGCTTTCTCCGCACAGCGGACAAGCTGATGGAGTGTGACGTTCTCTTCCCGCAGAAGGTTGTCTTGAATGAGCTGTGAGGACGTGAGGTGCAGCCCGTGCTGTCGTGCGACGATAATCAGGCACCCTAGTGCCGATGCGGGCGCCGCATCGGCCAGGTTTCGGTCATCGGCGCAGTGGACGGTCATTGGGGTCAAGCGATCCGCCGTTGTGTTATGACGTCACATTCAACACCAACATAACATTGAGCGGCGAAAAAAACCAGCCTCACTCATCGTTAAATTGTGAGGAACGGCTGGCCGCACTCACAAATACCTCAGGCCTTGGCTTCCTGGAAATTGAAGCCGTACTCTAACAAAGACCTTCGGATGGCCTCGTCGTCGGCCTCAGGCATCAGCGCGAGCGCACAGACCTCGAAATTTTGGCTGCTGACCGAAACGGTCGCAAACCCGGCCATCAGCAGGAGATTACCGAGTCGCTCGGCCGTAAATCCGGTGCGGTGGGCCATGTGGACGCGTCCCTCCTCGATGGCGCGCGAATGGCCATAGAGCATGTCCAGCGGCCTGATCGGCCCCGCCGGCGAATGATAGGCTATTGCGCCGATCCCATGCTGGGCTATGAAGTGAGCGACCGATTGCAGATCCGGGCTCACGATCAAGGCGAAACCATCGGGCTTGAGGATCTGGTGGAATTGCCGCAATGTAGGGTAGACCTCGTGGGCATACAGGTGCTCGAGCACATGCGATGTCCACACCGCGTTGAAGGACTGAGGCTTGAACGCGCCAGTCAACTCAAGGATCGAGCCGATCACATCTGGTTTGACGCCGGGGTCGATGTCGAATCGGGTTTCTTCCCAATCATGGTTGAGCATCATCCGGGCGATGCGCTGTGCCGTACCGGATCCTGAGCCCGCGTTGAGCAATCGCTTCATCGTGAGAGACCAATCCGTGCCCGCACCGCGCGGTGAAAGGGCCAGATGATAACATTAGCAAACCACAACACAGCCACCAACGAAAGGACATCCTACATAAGATGCGAAAGCGCTGAGCTCAAAGGCAAAGCCCCGCCATGAGCGGGGCTTTCTCAGCGCAGCTTGCAGGTGCCGATTCAGAGCTTCGGCAAGTGCACGTCTCCATCGGTGAAGTGGAGATATTCGACGCCACTGACCACCACCGTCTGGCTGTCTCCGAAGTGCAGCGTGTAGGAGTTCGTCTTCTCGTCGACATCGACCTTGGTGACATCAAAGGAGGAGCGATCGGCGAAATCCACGGTGTCCGAGCCTGCGCCGCCTATAATCGTATCATTTCCGGTGTGGGTCTGAAGATGGAATGTATCGTTGCCATTTCCTCCCTGCAGCGTCGAGTTCGCTCCTGACTCACCATAGACCCAGAAGACGTCATTGCCGTCACCGCCCGCAAAGACATCGCCCTGAACGCCAATTAGCGTATCGTTGCCATCGCCACCGATAAGCGTGCTGTGTCCCGACGATAGATCTCGCAGAATGTCGTTGCCGCTGCCGCCTTCGAGCACCTGAGCGCCGGTGCCCGCCTCAAGATAGTCGTTACCGCTGCCGCCATCCAAAGTGTCGTTGCCGCTGCCACCATAGATACTGTCGTTGCCTGCGCCGCCGAACAGTGAGCTGTTACCGTGTCCGCCGCGGATCGCGTCGTTGCCGCTACCGCCATAGACCGTGTCGTTCCCATAATCATATAGGTTCACGCTATCGGAACCTTTTCCCATGGCGATGAACACATCATTATGCCCGCCAATCACATCGAGCGTCTTGCCGCCAGCGTCGTCGAAAATAATCGCCTTCAGGTTTGGCGTGGTCTCGACGGTGGTCGACTGCGTAATGTCGAGGATCTGAACGCCTGCTGGAACAGCCCCTCCGAACGGTCCAGACTGAAACGCAGCCTTCGAAGTATCCCCAGGATGATCGCTGTACACTCCGCTACGTTCTAACGAGTCGATCAGTGCCGACCTGACGCTCGCCTCAATGTGATTTCCGTTATGGTGGAGAAACTGGTCCAACTCAGTTTTCGTCAGGTAAGATATAGCCATTGGAGGCCCTTTCGGTTTTTATTGAGGACGACGCGATGCTCCGGTCACGTCAAGGCGCTTCACGCTGTGACCATCCAGTCGCCGCGCGGGATTGCGAAGATTAGAAACCCGCAGCATATGTTATGTTCAATGTTAAGATTGTGAGTAGTGCGTGTCAAGGATGAAAAGATCCAACTGGCCGCACTCATTTCACCGAGCTTAGCCTCGCAAGTTCGGCGATCTGCTTGGCGACTCCGGAGGTTTCTGAGCCAACACTGCGGGTCGGGGAGGGATATTGCTATCCCCCAGGAAAGGCTGGATCAGTCCTGTTCTGCGCCTGATCCCCACCAACACGACCCCTCGCTGAAGGTTGGATAGCTTCTGCAGTGGTTGACCCGCGGCAAATAGTCGCTTTTCCTGTGCAAGAATGGCCCACGAACTACACCGATGTCAGCACGGCACGTGACCAAGCGCGACCAGGTTGCGACGTGCTTGCCCGAAAGAGTCATCGATGCTGAACAATCATGGCACGTGACGGAGTCACTGATTCCCATTGAAGGTCCTTGCGCAACAACCACTTGCCGGCTATCCAGATCATTGAGATGAAGATGTCAAAACGTAATGCAAGGACGATTTCCTCCATTTGCTGCCCAAACACACATTGCGATTGGCGCCCTTCTGCCGTCCGCTTCAGCTGATCATATCGATGGTCAGCAGCCCCTCGGTCTTCTCCGTCTCAGATGGGCAACTTGGGCAATCCCGCCATTCGGGAGGTCTCGGCCGGCAACCCCGTTCCTGCCTAGCTCCAGGATGAAGCGCCTGCTGGGAGTTCAAAACTTGGAGGCTCGCATCATGCTCCACCTGCTTTGTTGCCGTTCAGGCCGGATGACTGCTTTGTGAAAGATGAAAATGCCGATCGAAACTCGATATTCATCTTGAACGCTTTCATTGGTAGCGCTAACAACGGGGCTGTATGATACCTTTGTAGGTTAGCAGACGTCGTTGTATGTTATTTGACAGCACCCGCCACTCAGTTCAAGCCGGCGGCGAGTTACTTTGTCGGAACCCGGCCTAGTCCGAATGAAAAAACATTCTCATCAAGAGATTAAACTGAAACTCGCTCAGGCGGATGAATTGGCTCGAGCAGGCAGCTCCCAGGTCTCGATCTGTGAGGCGCTTGGCGTGAGCGTTATGACGCTCCATCGTTGGCGGAAACTGCCGCTCAGCAAGGACGTGGGGCAATCTTCGGAGGGGCCTAACGCGGGCAGGGATCCTCCTCCTCGTGCTAGCATGGATGAAATGCGTCGTGCGTTGGAAGAGCTCACGGTCGAGAACCGGCGCCTCCGCAAACTTGTCACGGATCTGATGCTTGAGAAGATGACACTCGAAGAGGCTTCGGCACCCAGCTTTGCGTCTGGCCGAGTACACGATCGCTAACCCGAGCTTGTTCATCTCTCGCTCCAAAAGTTGATGCGCACTTCGGCTCCGGTCTCCAGCAGATCGGTCGCGAATGTGTGCCGCCGCGCAGCATCGGATCCTTCAATATCCGACCTCTGTGCGCACACTGACGCGCCGAACTGATCTTCCTCCATCTCGACACCGCGGTGATATATCCGGTGCGGAATGGAGCCGGGGTTCGGTTGCAGAAGCCCTCGATGAAGGCGGTGATGTCGCGCTGGCCCGTACAAGTTTTGGGATCTCCCGATCGCTGTCGAACTAGGTCGGGCCGGCGTTGCCGGAATGAATGTTACGCGGCCCTCGTGACGTGGGCAACGGGCTTGATCGTCATGCTATCGTCGTGAGTTTGAAGGGCCTGACCTGCCACTGAGTATTTCCTCCAGAAGGAGTTAGAGTCCGGCCCGAAGAAGGACGGACAGATGAAGCGAGCAAGGTTCACAGAAGAGCAGATTATCGCGGTGTTGAAGGAGCATGAGGCCGGAGCGAAGACGGCCGACCTAGGGTCCAGACTCAATTGAGCCAATATGCGACGAGAGCGGCGAGATGAACAGCGGCCAAAAAATTACGGGCGAGCTTGTCATATCGCGTGGCGATGCGCCGGAAGTCCT
>NZ_JASAUS010000156.1:0-15783 GCF_029953005.1 Bradyrhizobium sp. Mp27
GCGTTCGCGGTTGGAGGTGATGGCGTTGGCTTCAAAACCGAATCCTACGCCGTATCAGCGCTTTACACCACGCTCGCCAGCCTCTCGGGCGCCTCTTACGAATAAGACGGGTTAACACGTCAATGGCGCGTCGCTGCACCATTTCCAAATTTTGGTTTGGAGGGACATATGCCTGCGCCCAAAAATATCATTCTCCTTTCCGACGGCACCGGAAACGCGGCAAACAGAGTCTGGAAGTCCAATGTCTGGCGCGTCTTCGAGAGCTTGGACCTCCGCGGAGAGGAACAGATCGCCTTCTACGATGATGGCGTCGGCACATCGTCGTTTAAACCCCTAGCCATATTGGGGGGCGTCTTCGGTTGGGGCCTCAAGCGCAACGTCCTCGACATCTACAAATTCCTCTGTGTGAATTACCAGCCCGGCGACAATATCTACGGATTCGGCTTCAGCCGAGGCGCCTTTACGATGCGGGTTGTGATCGGTCTTGTGCTTCATCAAGGTCTTGTCACGGGCGATACCGAGGCGGAAATCTACGCAAAAGCCAGGATGGCTTATCGCGCTTATCGCGGGGCCCGCTTCCATACCATTCTGCGTCTCGAGTGGATCTTCCGCTTTATTCGCGATGTGATTCTCTACCTTCTGGGCAACCGCTACGATCAAAGTAAGAACACGACGATCAGGAGAATCGCCCTTGTTGGCCTGTGGGATACCGTAGCCGCTTACGGCTTACCGGTCGATGAGATGGCGCGGGGCGTCAGCCAATGGATCCTCCCGTTGGAGCTCCCCGACCGGACTTTCAACCACGAGAAGATCGAGCGGGCCTGCCATGCCCTGTCGCTCGACGACGAGCGGACAACCTTTCATCCCGTCCTTTGGAACGAGAAGGACGTTCCGAAGGAAAAGCTATCGCAGGTCTGGTTCTCGGGTGTGCACTCAAATGTCGGCGGCGGTTATCCCGACGACTCCTTGGCGCACATCCCGCTGTTTTGGATCATGAAGGAAGCCGAAGCTCGCGGTCTCCGATTCAAGACAGCTCCAAACAAGCCGAACGATCCCGACCCCGACATGGTGGTCTTTACTGAATGGCGGCGGGACAAAGATGGCAGGCTGTACGATTCCCGTAATGGCATGGGCGGTTATTACCGCTATGGACCGCGCAAGATAGAAGATCTCAGTCGCATGCGTTTTTCGTGGCGAAAGACCGATTTTGTCGACAACGGTCCCCCCATCATCCACGAAACTGCGATTAACCGAGCTCGCAAAGGCGCTCATCGTTACGCGCCCATCGGCATTCCGAAGAATTATTTGGTGATGACCGATACTGGCGTTCAACCGCAAGCCGGCTACGAGATGGATGACGACGCCGAGACTCGATGCGAATCTCAGGAAGAGGTCTGGAACGTCGTGTGGCGCCGGCGATTCATCTATTTCATCACGGTGTTCGCGTCGCTTTACATCTTGATCTATCCGCTGGCCACGAAAGTCGACAGTTCTGCCGAATACGTCACGCCACTGACACTGGTCTCGGCGGCCATACGGGCCGTTGGTCAGGTTTTGCCAGGCGCAGTTTCCGTCTGGATTGAGGCCTACGCGCGCGACCCAAGTCACTTTCTGGTGCTAGGGCTGATCGTTGTTGGGCTCATCTGGCTCGGCGTGTGGCTGGGCGGCACCATCGAAGACAAGATGGAGCGCGTGTGGCGTAGCTTTCCACCGGCGAAGTTATCGATCGCCAAGGTGCTTTGCGGAGTGCTCCTGACCGCCATAACTGCCTATGCTGTCGGGCATTCTTACCTTCCAGCGGCCTGGCCGGCGAAGGATTTTCTCAAGGACCACATCACGGCGCCCGTCAGCGCGATTTTGATTTGCACAATCTTGGCGCTCTATACGCCGCCCTCCTTGGTTAGGCATCTGCGCAACGCCAAGCCCTACCGATTCGCGGTCCGCAGCATCAAATTGTTCATCTTGCCGCTCTTGTTTGCAGCAAGCTTCTATGTGCTGGCGGTTCTTTTTGGCAGTCATCTTGCCTTTGGCGTCGAAGATAGCTTCGGTATGGTCTGCCCGACCAGCAAGAACATTTCCGATAAACCCGATGCCGAAAAGCCAAACCAAGGTTTAGAAGCGTGCCCGGCCGCGACTGTTGCGTCGTGCCATACGGGACAGCCGACGTGCCCCGATGGCCGCGTTGTATCCTGTCTCGAAGGTACCGCGACCTGTGAACTGCGCACGCGCCCGATTGCGGAATGCAATCCCAGGGCCCGCAATTGCGAATATCGCGTTCCTGTGTGCAAGGTGTCGGCCCCAGCTCAACCCGCCAATGCCACCGCGATCAGTTCCGGCTTCGCTATCTGTCCCTCAAGCTGCGAAATCCGTCCGAATGCCGTGGATCGCGTTACCAAAAACATCGACGACATCTTGAAGACGGACACGGTCTGCAAGGGCACCGGCATATGGCTCGAACAGGGACAGAAATACAGAGTCAAGATAACGGCCCCGCCGCCCGATTCGGCCAATCCGTGGAAGGACGGCGACGTCAAGGTTAGTACTCGCGGTGTTGACGTTTCCGATTTGGGTGTCTGGGATCGATTTTGGCAGGTCGTTCGCTGGCCTTTGAAACGGCATCTATTTGTCGAGCCCTTCAAAGTCATCGCGCGCGTGGGATCGACCGGCAATGACGAGCGCGTTCTTGAACCGGGCGACAATCCCAAATCCAACAGCCTTGAGACTACGGTCACGCCCAAACGAAGCGGCGAACTCTTCCTCTATGTCAACGAAGCGGTATGGGCTCATGACTGGGACCGGTACTACCGAGACAACTCGGGCTCGGCGACCATCGCAGTGAGCCGAGCAGACGAGTAAGTTTCATAGCCGCGCGGAGCCGTAGAAGCGGTTCGAGGCGACAGGCCCGTTTGAACAACTGATAAGGAAAGACGAAAACGCTTATCAGTCCGCCAATAGACTCCTTTTCACTTTTTCTCATCAGTCAGTGAACTGACGCCATTTGTGTACTCATGCTCAGCGCAACTTAACGCCAACTTCTTGCTCAATCAGCTCTGACGCCTGACGAAGTTGCGATGGTGGTCGGTACTCTCGTCGTTCAGCAGCAGAAATGCGCGACGAAGCCAACCGATTTTCCGTTGAACGTAGAGTGATTGCAAAAATTTGGGCAAGAACTCGTGGATTTCATGCGTGGCAACCGATACACTCCACTCGTTCAAGTCAATATGAACAGGGCCAGCAAATGAATTCAGGGCATGGGGTTTGCCGGGTCGCAGCGGTATGGGGGAGCCCTCAGGAATTCATCCCGAACGCTATGGGCCAACATCAGGCGGCGAAGCTGGTTCGCGATAACGGTTCGATTGCGATGCTTTGCCTTCTCGGGGCCCAGCGCCGATGACACAATCCATCAGACGCATTGGCGAACGGGACGGCTGTCGGGATCATCGGGAGCGGCAAAAGCGCCGCGAAATGAGCCAGTGGCTCCTGTCACCGCGATAGTGGCAGCGAGCACGCGATCGGTGAATATTTAGTGCCCGATGGGAATGTACCGTCCGGTTTCAGGCCACATTGTCTGATCCCATTTGCGATCGACCTGTTCTTTTTCAGCTCCGCTTGCATATCCTCAGTGAAGTAGGGCTGTTCGCATTCGAGTTGCTCCGGGGACATGCCAGGCGCGCCAACACACGCGTTTTCAAGCTGTTCCGGTTTCAATCCGGTCACGCCTTTGAAGCTTACCCGGGAAATTGTTGCGTTGTTGAAACTAGCCCCCGTAAGCGTGGCGCCCGAAAAATCGGCGCCTTGGATGTTGGCGTATGTGAAGTCCGCGCCCGTCAGGTTCGCATCGATGAAATGAGCAACGAAATGCCGGCGCTCTTCTCCATTGGATGTGCCGGTGCACCGGGCCGGTCGCGTGTCGCCCCTCGCGGGCTCATGCAGGCGATTGCCGATCTCGGTGCACCAGCCGGGGTTCTGGTAGTCACCCGCTTCAATCCCCATGAATTCTGTACCCTGCATCTCCGCCTTTACAAACTTCGCGCGGTGCATTTTCGAAGCCGCCATGCGGGTATGACCCAGTCCCTTCACAACGCCCCATTCATCCTGCAAGTCGAGGTCAGCGTAACAGCCGTGCTCTAGGTCAAAGTGCTTTCCGGTGGGATCGTCCTGAATCCTCCGTTCGCCGATACTCCGCATGGCGAGTTGAAGTGCCCCATCCAATTTGAAGCCGGCCTCGAGGTGCTTTCGGCCCGTACACAGTCTGTCCGACGCGGCCTTTACATAGGAGGCCAAGGCATCGAATACGGCCCGGTGGTAAGACCGGTCGCTACGCGCAACAAAGGACAGAACGTGTATGGCTTCGGCCCGGGCCGCCTCCGTCGCATCCGCCGCCAGCAACGGCTTGACGTTTGTCGCAAACAGTTCCGCCTTCTTTTGATTGAATGCATCTTCGGTACCCCTGATCCCCTGGATGCTCGTAATGACCGTTCCAAAGACCGCGAGGCCACCCAGGGTTTGCATGATGCTTGAGCGGATCTTCGAACGCATGTCGATGATTTTGCTCAAGTCGTCCGGCGGGATGGGGATTAGCTTTCCATCGCCATCAACCTTGCGATCGATCGGCACAGCCAAAATCGGGATGAGAATAATGAGCGTGATCGAGACGACCACGTAAAGGGCGATCCAGGTGAGGAGGATATTCGCAGGAACGTAGTAGCCCCATAGCGTCAGCCCTGCGTCCATGCTTCACCTATGCTTGCGCCGGCGAGCAAGCGCCGGAAGTTTCCATTAAACATCGGACAACTCTAAACTTCGATCATCCCGTGGTCGCTAATTTCCCGCGAGGCTTCAATCTCAGTGACGACGTGGGCTTGACTTGAAGCGCGCCGCTCCCAAGCGCCCTCGTCCAACTTTTAGGATAGCAAGCACGCGAAGACTTCGCGTCTGCGGCCGAGGACACCCTCTGCGTGGCAGCCATATCGAGCTACACCTGCACTCCGCAGTTAGATAATAATGTCCTCGGGAGCGCGAAGGCGTCGGACGTGAAAGGTTGATTCCAGCCCCGCAACGCTGTCCAAGTTCTTCAGAGAACCAAAATCGAGCCCGGTTTCTTCCTCAATTATCTCTATCGTTGTTTGAATGCCATTCTCGACGAGTTCCTGAGGCGTGTATGGCTGAAGGCCATCAAAAACCCGCTCAGCGCCTATCAGATCATCAAGAAGATCGCCGTGTCCAACCTTGAAAGCCGCAGCGGCAATCTTCGTCGGCGTCTTTTGAATAACGGCCACTTTCCAATATTCGACCGGAACCTTGTATGGCCCCTTCGGACGCTTCTTGCCATAGGACCCCGGGTCGCTTGCTCGGAAGATCGGGCCAGAAAAGACGGTCATCCGCTTGCGCGTGCGGTCACATTTTTCCAGAAGATAATCCTCGAGATTACCCCAGATGGTATTGTTGAACTTGGCGACATGCGGGGCGGCATTGGTGAAGTGGAACGTGTCCTTCACCGCCCGCTCGGATTCTTCTTGGTCCCCCCAGGAGGGATCAACCCGGCGGACCAAGTGACCGCGTTGGAAGTAGACGGACTCTTTGGCGACAGATTTGACGTAGAAGTCATCATCACACTGGCGTTCAACATCGATGCGCCCGTCGCGCCGCCAGGACGTCTCAACCCCGGAGTTACGGACGAGTTTGTTGCCATCGATGTTAACGGCCGTGAATCGCGCGAAGCGGCGCTCCGCATCGAATACAATTGAGAAGTGTGTGTATTTCAGTTCGATTTCATCGCCAGCATTGACTAACACCGCGAGCCTGTCGCGGTCCGCCGACGATTTGACCTTTGGAAGGGCAATCTTGCGAGCCAGAAACTCTGGATCATATCCTTCCACATCCTGAAAGAACTCAGCTGGTGAATCGGCGCCCTGCTTTTCAAGACTTTCGCCATCCGCCGGCGGCGATAGCTCTGAAAGAATGAGTCTGGGAGCGCTGGCTAAGCCAAATAACAAACGTTCTCGTACTACGTTCGCGGCTGGATCTTCAAAACGCCTTTCACCAAGCATCGAGTAGATGGCGCTGATCCGGATCCCCTCGTTTGCAATCCAGCCTTTCTCTTTTTCCCCCATTTCTGGTGTCCAAACCGTCCTTCCATCGCGCGCGAGCCTACGATGTTCGGTGTCGTAGTCGGGCACCGCCTTGTGATGCAGCGCAAGAACTTGCCACTGGTCGTTGAACACGGGGGCGCCAGAGGAGCCAGGCTCTGAATCGGCCGAATAGTGAATGAACTTTTCCAGATCGATGCCTTCTACGTCCTCGGCGGACAGCGCAAGTACTTGACTGTCGCGGATTGCAATCTGCTTGGGCTGACCGCCGGGATGCTGAATGATGGAGACCCACTCTCCATCAAGAACTTTCCCTGAACGCGCAATAAGTGGAAGAAACCCGAACTCCGAAAGCGGCGTACCGTCGAACGCGCGAGGGGCAACCTCGACGAATGACACATCCAGACTGGCGTCAGTGAAAAAGAGTGACGAGGGCATAACGTTGTAAACGCGGCTAAGAGATTCCACGCCATTCAGGTCATGTTGGTAATTAAACTCTGCAATCGCCAGGGACGCAGCGGACGCGTTTGGCAGGACGTGATGATTGGTCATAAGTAGATTTGGAGCGACCAGAAAGCCGGTTCCAAACCACTCACCGGAACCGTCCTTGAGCCGTACGCGGATGCGGGCGATCGATGCTGCAGCTTGCAAGCCGCGAGCGAGAAAATTGATGGAGCAGAGATTGCTGGCGCCGAGCACACGCTCGATTCCGTTTGGATCGCGCTCCTGTGGCTCGATCAAGTTGCGGCGAGTCTCGATTCGCTTGGACGTGTCCCTCGCATCGAGGATCACTTCGCGATCGGCATATGCGAGCGCTTCGCGATGCCCCTTTAGTGCTTGCGCGAGAGCGGGTAGGTCCACCTCCTCCACATCCGAGCGTGCCTCCCCTATCCCGCGTGTCCTAAGTGCCTGATGAGGTCTACGTCCGCCGCTGCCGCCTTGGCCGTTCGCCGCGTTGCCAGAAACATCAAGGGGCGGTAATGCATTCTCTATTGGCTGCCGGGTCTTATCCATATCACTCACACCGTTTTTGAGCGAAGGCATCATTGAGAAGCTTCGCCAGCCGTATTCCAGCAACGGATAGCTGACGATCTAGAACGGGGCGGACCTTGACGAGGTAGGCGTCGTCAAACACCCCATTCGGAGGCTGAATGCTGAACAGATCAATCGCAGCACGATGGGTTTCAAGCGCCCAGCTTTCAACGGTGCCGTCTGTAAGGGAAGTGCTCGCTGAAGGCAGCCAATCCTGTTCGAGCCGATCAACATAAGAACCCCAGGACCAGGCGAGCTTACGAATGAGGCCCGAATCCCAGGCAGAATGAAAGTTGGTGTCCTCGGCCGCGCTTCCGTTGGCCCCGTTACGGACGACAATGGTGGCTTTGATGTCGTTACCGCCCTTGTCTTCCTTAACAGAATGAAGGGGCTGGTGCAGATCGCCCAGGAAATGAACCAGGAAGAAAAGCGCACGACGCCTTTCGGCCATTGGTTTTGCCGAACACGCGACGACCCCAAGCTCTCGCGCTATTGCGGCGACGATGCAATCGCCTTGTTCGGGGTTTGGGGTACAATCGCGGGCTGCGACGTAGTCATTTGCAGCAAGAGGAATGTCGACAAAGTGCCAGCGCGAAGTACGCCGGTCTCGCGACCGCTCATCATCTGCCCAGTTTGATATCGAAGCGAGCGACACGCCCGGGCCAATGAGTTCGGCGGTGGCACTTAGAGTTTCACCGGAGAGTCTCCTCTGCGCTATTTCGCCGACAATGCTGTGCCCTTCCTGCCCCCAAGTCCAAGCGGTAGTTTGCGACGCCAACCAGGTCAAGACTGCAAAAATAAACCGACGCATGGAAGATTAGCCCTCGTTGAGGTAATACAACCAAAAACGGATCGAACTTTGTATCACACGCTCTCCATGACAATTGGCCTCTTCCGACTTCCGCAAGATTGACTCCAGAAATCAACGCCGATTTCTCTGCCTGCTTCGATTAAAATGGGCTACTATGTGGATTGGAGGAGAGCGCGGCTTTCCTAAGGAACGCCAGCCCTTTCAGTCGACGACCTCCAGCCGAGCCAAAAAGAGGATGTGAAGCGTTCACGTTGGATCCTTTCAGCGGTGGGCGTGCTGCGATACCGGTCCTAGAGCTTGTGCGGCGATCCTCGATAGCCTTCCATGTCGGCATATCTGAAGAAATTCTGGGCTTCCTCCAGGCATTGGGCGTTGGTCAGGATTTCCGCGTGATTGCGCCCGTCGACCTGATTCGGAAAGCGCCGTCCCGGGAAAGCCAGCTGCATCGAGTCCAACCTGGCCCCGCCTTCCTTGAAGACGTTGTAAGCGGCGTCGGTACAAAGGAACGACGTAATCGACGGCGCGAAGTTCTTTTTGCCGTCTGGCGAAACAAAGAACGCTTCTCCGTTCGGTACGGCAGCCTTCATGGCGTCCGCGAATTCGAGATTGGCTTTGTTGAGTGCCTGGAACTGCGGAAGGCCGATCTCGGAGCCCGCAACAGGGATCGGAGCCCCCGGGAATTGGCGATTCGATCCGGTTCGATTGGCCAGGTTGTACATGATGTTGCCGATCTGGTAGGCGGTAAAATCGTTCTGCAGATAAACGATCTGTTTCACCCCGGCGAGCGACATCACGCCGGAACACTGCGCACAGGATTCCAGCGAGGTGTACAACGTAACCTCGTTAAGCAACGCTGGACGCGACTTGTCGCCGATCGGATTTCCGGTCTTCCAGCTGTCGACGACATTGGCAAGGGAGAACAGCCGCCTTACCATGCGGGATTCGGCGTGCTCGGAGGTGGCCCGGAAAAAGTCATTGTGGTTGAATTCGAAGTCGATGATTTCGCCGTTGCCATCGACGGCGAGGCACGCGATGTTATGTCCGAGATAACGGTCCCAGCTGACACGCGATCCTTCCGGATTCGGAACCATGTCGCCCTTGTAACGACCCTTGACTTCTATCTGCGCCTTGCGCCCGGGATAATCGCCGAACGGACCGAACTTGTTGCCGTTCCAGAAGCGATGAATCAATTTCATCAGTAAGTGAGAATAGATGCGGTGGCGTTCCTTGACCGCCTCGTCCGCGAGTTCGGGCGCGTCCTTGGTGAGATCGACTTTGACGATTTCGCTGAGCTGTTTCTCCCAGTAGGCCGCGAACGGCGCCTGATCCTTAAAGCCCGGCGGGGGCGTGCTGGCTGGTCCTTGGGCCGATGCCGTCGTCGCGAGCGGCCCCGCTGCGGCCAGCGCGCCCGCGGTTACTGCCGTGGTCGCGATAAAATCCCGCCGGTTGACCTTGTCTTGATCGCCCATCACAACGACTCCATGATTGCCGCCGGTAAACTCTACGGAATGAAATAGAAGGGATTGGGCACCTTGAAGCGACATTCGGCGAAGCCACCTTCCAGGTCGCTCTCCTGATCTCCGATACTGGCGATGATCTTGTACTGCTTACCATTTCCATTGGACTCTTCGATGGCTTTGCGTTCGCCACTCTTGAAGGGCACGATAGTGTCGGCGTGTTGATCGTCAGGACGGGTCCTAAGTCCGGCAAACCCTCGAAAGCCGGCAGCGTCCAAATTCAGGAGAGTGGCCTGTCGTTGGCTATGGCGTCGGCCGGTGATGAAAAACACCGCGACACTTCTGGTGTTGATGACAGCCTTGTAGAACTCGAGGGCCTGCGGAATCGCCGGGGCCGAAGCCTTGAGTATCCATTCATCGAAACCGCAGGAAAGCGTCGGTTCCTCGAAGCAGGGTCCACCCTTGATGAAGCCAAAATTATTAGCCTTCAGGTTGGGCCAATTCGACAGCGACGTTTCATCGATGTCGAGGACCACGGCAAGCGCTTTGTCCTGGTCCGCGGATCGTTTGGCCTCGTCAACGCGCTGCTTGACATAGGCCAACGCTCGATCGAATACCTGCTTGACGTCGTCTTCGTAGTTGCCGGGTTTGCCGTCCTTGCCCTCCTTGTATTCCTTCAGCTGCGACTTGAGCGTGTCGATATTGGCGGACTTTTCGGTACTGAATACCTCGCCCGGCGCCGGAATTCGCGGTTCGAGCTGCATGACCGGGCACTCGGCCGCCCGGATGGCCGCGGACGCCGCGACCGTCAGCAACGCAATCAGAAGCATGCCGGCGAGTCGATGTAGGAGGCCGTTGACGAGCCGCGCGGCAGTACTCTGGGCTACCTGGCGATCTGCACCATCTGACATGTCAGCCACCTAATCGCTTGCTCAAAACCGCACCGTCGTACGCGACGTCATCAAGACCGAATTCGTCGTAGATCTATCTAAATTCCTCATCGATAATATTCTTCGCGGTTCGCAAGCTGAGTGCCGCGATGGTCAGCGTGGGATTGGCCGTCGCACCGGTCGGGAACGTACCGCTGCCGACCAGATAGAGATTCTTGTGGTCGTGTGAACGTTGGAAGGAATCCACCACCGAAGTATTGGGATTGTCACCCATACGATAGGTACCCATGATGTGTCCGGCGCCGGCGTAGTTGAAGATGACCTTCTTGCCGTCGATCTCTCGCTCGAATCTGCTGGGATCGTTGTCTCCAACGGCCGTGAATTCGGTTATCCCCACCTTCTTGAACAGCAGATTCTTCATCCGATACGAGGCGTCGAAGCCCTTCTTGGTGTATTCGGACAGGCTGTAGGCAACCTGCGGCCTCGGCAGGCCCAACCCATCCGTGAACTTGTCCGACAAGGTCACCCGGTTCTCGCTATCGGGAGTTTGTTCGATCAGGAATCCGACTCGGAACTGACGCGTGTACCTGTCGCTAAGTTTGTCGACCAGTGCCTTGCCGAACAGCGCCTCCTTGCCAAGTACACCCTGGCCTCCCGGATTGAGTCCGGTCCTGTTCATCCCATTGACGAAGTCCAGGGCCGTCACGTTGGGATCGCCCGCGCCGGCCGTGCTCGCGATGACAAAATTCCAGCCCTCATTGCCGATGTCGACACGGAAGGCACCCCGCTCGCTGCGGAACGGTCCGTCGCACAGATCGCCAATCCCCGAGGTGATCAGCGGCCCGCGATAGGGAAACAGCGGCGTCCGCGACAGACCCCACGCGACATAATACGGATGGTCCATCAGATTGCGGCCAACCTGGTCGCTGGTGTTTGCAATGCCCTGGCGATTCCGCGACATCTGCAGCAATCGAACGGTCTCGATCGCATTCGCTGCGATCACATAGACCTTTCCCTTCACGAAGCCGGTTTCCGACTCCTCGCCAAGGTCGGTCTTGTATCTGATATAGTTGATCTGACTGATGCGTCCGTTTTCGCAAACGACGATCTCGCTGGCGACGGCATGCGATCTCATCTTCACGAACCCGGTATCCATCGCATCGTTCAGGGTGATGGTTGGATCGTATTTGGCCTGGATCGGGCAGATCGGAATGCAGTTGGTATTGCCTGCGCAGGCGCGGCGATTTCGATAGGGCTGGGAATTGCGCGCCGCGGGCAGGCTCCTGACGGCAATTTTCCTGACCGGTTCTGCCATTCCGAGAAACCTGGTCTCGTCCTCCGTCAGGGGAATGCCATTCAACGACTTGTCGACCTGCTGGTCGACCGTCGAGGTCGGGATTCTCGGCATAGGGTATTGATAGCCGTTCGGAAACTCGACTCCGAGATATTTCTGATCCCCGACATCGGCGGAGACGCCCAATTCCGCCTCGGCATCACGATAAAAGCCTTCAAGTTCATCGTACCCGATCGGCCAGTCGACGAACTGCGGCACCGATTGTCCATAGAGCGTCTTCATCTTGAAATCGTTCGGCACGAACCGGAGGCTGGTGCCAAGCCAGTGCGACGTTCCGCCAGCCACCCGATCGTAGGTGCTTGCGAAAGGGCTCTCGCCCGTTTGAATCAAATAGCTTTGCTTGGGATCCTTCCAGTCGCCGAACCCTCCCGCGGGGCCGAGACTCAGCACCGTCGGTCGGCCGGCGTTCATTTCGTTCGGATCATTCAAGCCGTTCGGCCCAAATATTTCCGGCGTATAGGGACTTTCCGGCACCTTGGTAGATGCCATGAAGAACCTGTTCATGTATTCATTGACGTTGACAGGAACGCCGGCGCCCGCCTCGAGAATAATGACCGACTTCTTGGCCTTACCTAGTGCGTGAGCGATCAAGGCGCCGGCAAACCCGGACCCGACAATCACGACATCCCACTCTCTGTCTGCTTTGGTAGCCATCGCCCGGCTCCTTCGAGAATTCGGGCCCTATCCGATGTAATCAACAAGCTCGGCGGGGGGACGCGTCCAGTAACCGAACGGCAGCTGACTGAATCCCATCGGATGAGCCCGGGCTATCTTCAAAGCCCAGCCCTGCGTGTATGCTTCAGGTGAAATGACCTGGAAATCCGGAGGTGGGCCATGACCTCTGTCCTCTTCCAGCTTCTTCGGATCGTACCAGCCGCCCAGGTACCACATCAGGACAATGCTGCGGGCAAGGAATTTGTCGCCGGAGGACTGCACCTTGTCGGCAATGGCCTGCCGGCGATCCGGCGCGCCAACGCTTTCCTTGGCGATTCGGAGTAGGTTCTTCAATTGCGCCGGATGCCTCGCATTGACCCAGTCGAAATAGATCCGTTTGACCCCGACCGGATCAGAGCCGGCACCGACGTCGGCAAGTTGGCCTGGCTTCAATTCGTTGATGAATTTCTGAAACTCGGCCCTGCGTATTTTTTTCAGTTCTTCCTTATTTGATTTGGGGCTGGGGCCAATGTCGGTGGCCAGCTTGGTTTCGGATATCCCAGTCAGCGCAGACGAAAGCAGGATAAACAAGATCATGTCTTCGGTCGGAACTGCACTCGCGATTTGAGCGTTCGCCGGCATGTCGGCCGTAACCACGGTCGCTGCAACGGCGGTGGCGGCAACGCCGGTGATTAGCGTGCGACGAGTGACGTCACCTGCAGGCTTGTTCGCATCCTCAACGTGTGCGACACGCGGTAAATCGCTCATCGACGTGCCCCCTATTCCAGGCTGCGGCCTTCACACTTCGCGATTGCGCTACGCGCAAGCTCAAGGCACTGCCTTCTCCAGGATGAATGTAAAATCCGATTGATTGAATGGCTTGCCGTCGAATTTGGCGGGGTCGACTTCCCGCCGCTGAAAACTTACCGCGTTGCCGTGACAGGCCATGCAGCTCGACGAAGCGAGAGGCGACTTGCCCTGGCTGTAGGTCTCGAGCGTTGTATTGGCGAGGTAGGTTGGCGCGGGCGCGCCGGTCGGATCCGTCTTGCTGTCAAACTCACTCGGCCATTGCGTCGTGAGAAGGATGTAATTCTCCCAGACTGTGCCCTTCAGTATCTTGCGGAAGGATTGATTGAGTTGATCCACATCTTTCTGGGTGTGGGTCGGAATCATCTTGGCTCTGACCACCTGGCTTCGGAACGAGGCAGGAAACTTCAGCGAAGCCGGCGGATGCCACGGCTTTTCCGGAGTGGCATTTGCCTCAGCGCAATCCTTGCAGTTCTCCTTGAAGAAACTATAGCGCTTCAAGGGAAGCTTGCCCGCCTTGACGTCCGCTTCATCAGGCACATTGCTCACATGCTCGAACGAGGTCCACACCCATTGCGGCGCAAACCTGGTCTTGTGGCCGACGTGGAAGCCGATCAAGCCAAGTTTCTTCTCGACGCAGATTGGACCCGTCTTGGTGAGCGGCGGACCGGGGAAAAAAATCAATGCATCGGAAGTGTGAAACTGCTTGATAAGATCAGCGTTCGCTACGGGATCGAGAATCCGGTACGCGACCTTAAGCATGATCGCACCCATTCGCCCCGGGGTGGGATTTCCAGCCGCGTCCTTACCCGGGTTTACCCCGGTCGGGAAATCGATTTCCTTGTCGAATTTCGCTTGCCCGGCCCTGCTGTATAATGTGTTCGTTTCGATGAAATCGAACATCGGCTTGTTCATCAGAATGTCGAACAAGGCATAGTTGCCGTCCTGATCGATCAATGGTCCGGTCTTGAAAGGCTGGTTGAACGCCTCCTCACCAAGGTGAAACACGATCTTTCCCGGACCATCGAGACTCTTGCACTGATCAGGCACATGGCGCGTGCCCCACTTCCGCTTGTCGGCATCGTTCAACATGACGTCCGCGAGCGGCCGATAGTTTTGCAAATCCTCCCACATGGTCATCGCGTCACCGCCGGGTCGCGGGCCTTTGCCGATGGTCGTCTTGCCGTCGGCGGGAGAGTTCATGGCGATGAAAGTGAGCCACGAGTAGAAATCAAAACCGCGCTGGCGGTTGGTCACGGTATCGTCCCCGGCACGCCCAGCAGCGCTTACGATTTGCTGGCATGGCTGGCCCGACTTCAGCAAGTCGGTAATGATCGGCGTGGCCTTGAACTCGCGCGGCTTGGTTGAGCCGGGCGGCGTCACCTCAACGGCCTCGGGCGTCATATTGCAGTTCGCAACCGGGGGGTTGATGTCCGGCGCCTGCGCCAACACAGACGACGCCAACAAGCCCGCAACTCCCAAAGCTCCGATAGATTGGGCGGCAAGCCAACGAAGATGGCGCATGAGTCCCCCTTCCCGCGACCCACAGCGACCGTCGCCGCCTAGATCAGGTCGCATCAATCTTTGATTGCCGCGCCGCTGGGGCAAATGCGATAGCAACAGGCCTCGGGCCGGCAATATCAATACTTGAGCAAGCAATAGAGCGGACGAGCAGAGAATAAGGATCCGCTGCGTGTCTTTTAAAATCAGCTAACCCTCACAAATGGAAAGCCACAACTAAGAATTGTCAAGCTCTAAAATGCCGCGCCGCTGTCCCAGGCTGCCCTCAAGACCGCTACTAAACGGTGCATCGCTCCCGCAGCTTAGCGCGTTCCGTTACCGGAAAGGCTGCGTCGCGGATGATAAGGCCACGAGTTAATGTCGAAAGCTGATCGGCGCTAGACTTCGCGATAAGTTCAGGACACGCCCTCGCTGAGGAGATCGACGCGGCTTGACGGATGAGGCCGGCAAGCGACACGGTCTTCGCGCTGGCTAGCGACGCAAGCAGTTGCCGGCCGCGATTGGCCAATTCCCGGAAACGCAGCGGAGAAAGGAGGCTGCCGGCCTTCAGGGCATGGGAGGCCGAAGATCATTTCCCAGCGTCCTCGATATCGACGCGCTGGCGGCAAGCGATGAGATCGTCGACGATGAAGCACCCAACGGGTCGAGCATCGCGTTTATCGCGCAATGGAAGGAAAAGCGGGTCTTGTTCGGTGCTGACGCATATCCGGATCTTCTGGCCAAATCGCGCACGCCCTCGCCGCCGCGGAAGGAGGGCGCTATCGTATCGACCTCTACAAGGTCGCTCACCACGGCAGCAGGAAAAACAACACGCGCGCTTTGAGCAATCTTCTGGAATGCAAACGTTTCGCGGTTTCGACAAGCGGGGCGAGGCATGGGCACCCGGACCCGGAGACAATCGCAAAACTGTTGAAGTATGCTCCGAAGGGCGAGAAGACGTTGTATTTCAACTAGCGCCAGGAAAACACAAGCCCGTGGGGCGATCGCAAGCTGGAAGCCGCGCACGACTATGTCTGTTCGTTTCCAGTTGATCAAAATGGAACGATCACAATCCCGATCTAGCCCGTCTTATTCGTAAGAGTGCGCCTGAGGGGTAAAGCGCTGATGCGGCGTAGGATTCGGTTGCGAAGCCAACCCCATCACCTCCAACCGCGAACGCCACGCCCGC
>NZ_JASAUS010000157.1:0-15768 GCF_029953005.1 Bradyrhizobium sp. Mp27
TGATAACCTGTTTCACGGAACGGTCCCTCCTTTGTGGCGTTCGAACAACGACCACGTTCTAGCACTTTGATGCTGTTGGAGCGGGCCGTTCCACCACATCAAGTTTTATCCAATCCTGAGTTCGCTCCGGCTGTTGGATTTGCCCGGTTGGGTGGTGGTAGCGACGGGAGCTGGCGCGGAGCCTTCAGCATAGCGCAGCGCCAGATCCCGGCGCGGGTGGCAGGTGACTGCGAACTCGGACGGCGTCTTCCATCCGAGCCGCGAGTGTGGGCGTGCATCGTTGTAATCGGCGCGCCAGCATCCGAGCACGACGCGGGCCTGGGCCAGCGAGGTAAACAGCGTCTCGTTCAACATTTCATCCCGCAGCCGGCCGTTGATGGGGAAGACGGCCCCGCTCCCTCGGCGCCGGCGATATACTGGCGATGGACGAACCCGCTAACAGGAGCAATTCACCATGGAAATCGCGACAATTGGGTTGGATATTTCGAAGCACGTATTTCACATCCATGCAGTTGATGGCCAAGGCCAAGTGGCCGGTCGCCAACGCCTCCGGCGAGGCGAGATCGTGTCGTTCTTCTCCTCGCTCGCACCTTGCCTAGTCGGCATTGAGGCCTGTGCGACTGCTCACCACTGGGCGCGGGAGATTCGGCAGTTTGGACACGATGTGAGATTGATCCCGCCAGCCTATGTTAAACCCTACCTACGAAGAGGAGCCAAGAATGACGCCGCTGACGCGGCCGCGATCTGCGAAGCGGTCACCCGTCCCAATATGCGGTTCGTTCCAATCAAGAGCGTTGAGAACCAGGGCTTCTTGATGCTTCATCGTGCAAGAGGCTTGTTGGTCCGCCAACGAACCATGACAGCCTGCGCGATTCGGGCTCACTTTGCTGAGTTCGGAATCATTGTCGGGCAAGGCCGGCAACGGGTGGATGGTCTGGTGGACTTGTTGGATGACGAGGAACTGACGCTACCGGCCCACGCCCGCATCGCACTAGCCGTCCTTGTGAACCAACTGAAGGAATTGGACCGGCAGGTCGAGGCCATCGAGCGCGAGATAGCTCAGATCCAGCGAGTAAATCCGATGGCGAAGTTGCTGTCCACAATTCCGGGGATCGGTCCCATAACGGCCACGGCTCTCGCCGCGACCGTACCGGACGCAACAATGTTCCGCTCCGGGCGGGAGTTCGCGGCCTGGCTTGGCCTGACGCCTAAGCAGAATTCCACCGGCGGGAAGGATCGGCTCGGCCGGATTACGAAACAGGGCGATTCCTATCTCAGGCACTTGCTTGTCATCGGGGCACGTAACGTCGTTCGGTACCCAAAGGCTCGCTCCCGGGTTGGAGGCGGCTGGATCGAAGCCCTGCTTGAACGGCGTCGGCCGATGGTCGTCGCCATCGCCGTTGCCAACAAGTTGGCCCGGATCGTCTGGGCGATGATGACGACCGGGGAATTCTATCGGCCTAAGCTCGCGGCCTGACTTTCCGCGTATGTTGGCCACCTTATGGTGTGAGGGCAAATGACAGCATGATGGACACCGGCGGAGCTGGGGATCGAGCAAGCCCGAAGAGCTTTAAGCGCAACAAGCGCGACCCGTTGATGAGGCCTCGATCCGCGATCTCCATCAGGGCCAGCGGCCATGGCATCGGTCGCACTAACAGGCCGGATACATGAACGCACCGGACCGGAATCCAAAGTGCTGCTGAAATCCCTTGCATCCGCGGGGCCGTCTATACATGAAGCTCTCGATGAAGGCGTTCTGCATGGGCTTGCCCGGCGCGATGTAGTGCCATGCGACATGGCTGTGATCCGCCCATGCAAGAATGGCGTTGCTGGTGAGTTCGCTGCCGTTGTCGCTGACCACCATCCTGGGCTTGCCGCGCTCGATCATCAGCCGGTCCAGTTCCCGCGCCACGCGGACGCCGGAGAGCGAGGTATCGGCCACCAGCGCCAGGCACTCACGGGTACAATCATCGACGACGGTCAGGATGCGGAAGCGGCGGCCGTCGGTCAGCTGATCCGACACAAAGTCGAGCGACCACCGGTCGTTCGGCGTCATCGCCACCGTCATCGGCGCCCGGGTCCCGATCGCCCGCTTGCGGCCGCCACGGCGGCGCACCGTCAGCTTCTCTTAAGAGCCGGAAGAGCTTTTTGTGGTTGATCAGATACCCCTCCCGCTTGAGCAGCACATGCAGGCGCCGATAGCCGAAACGACGACGTTCCTGGGCGATTGCCCGCATGCGCTGGCGAAGGCCGGCTTCGTCCGCCCGGGTCGTTTGGTATCTCATGGTCATGCGGCAGCAGCCGATGGCTTTACACGCCCGCCGTTCGCTCATCCCGAACGCGCCTCGGAGATGGGCGACAGCTTTCCGCTTGGCCGCGGGCGTCACCATTTCTTTCCCACGAGATCCTTCAAGGCGGCGTTGTCCAGCATGGCGTCGGCCAAAAGGCGCTTCAGCCGTGTGTTCTCGTCCTCCAGGGTCTTCAGCCGCTTGGCCTCCGACACCTCCATTCCACCGAACTTCGCCTTCCATTTGTAGATGCTGGCGTCGCTGACGCCATGCTTGCGGCACAGATCGGCAACCGACACGCCGGCCTCATGCTCCTTCAAAATCCCGATGATCTGCTCTTCCGAAAAGCGGCTGCGCTTCATGTTCTGGTCCTTGTTGTGGGCCAGAACGAACTTCAAACTGGATTAAGCCCGTGGGGCAAGGTCATCGAGTCTGAGCCGGATCGTCGGTTCGCGTCGCCGTCCAATTCAAGTGAGTCTCGCCGCTGCCGTCGACTTCGAGATCGCACAGCGCTGAAGCGCCGCCGTTCAACCGCTTCCCGTTCCATATGGTCGGCGTGCCAGCTAAGTTACGATCCTGCACTGTCACAAAGTTGTCGTTGTTATCTCCATTCTTGATCTCAATCTGTGCTGTCGGCATATCGATCTCCTTTTTTAGCCTTTCAATGTATCGGCTGCGCCAAGCTTTCACTGGCAAATGACACCGCTGCCGCTCTTCTTGCACGCTATGGCAATGCCAGTGTTTATTCCGAGGTTTGCGTCCCAGTCAGGCCGCGCATCGTAATTCGGATCGTTACAGCAGGAAAACCGGCGCGCTGTGTTGAATTTGTAGTACGCGCGCGCCACACCCTCCGTAACCTGCTGGCGCGAAATGCGCTCGTTGTCGTCGTCCCAGGTTATGGTCAACTTGCTGCCGTCCGAGCTCACTGTCATCAAGCTGAAGCCATCCGGTGCCTGCTCGACGCGAGCGACGCACGCGCCGTCGCGGTCGAGCAAGGCGACGAGATCGGACGGATAGTTCACAGACAACGAAGCCTTCTTATTCGCCAGAAGCTGGGGATAGCGAGGATCGCCTTGACAAAAATCAGGACCGCACGAACAGGTCTGGGAATAGGCCAAGGGCGACAACAACAAGAGAAAAACTATCAATATCAGTCGCATCTTTACCTCCTCGCCGCGCGCAATGGGACATCGATGTCGCAGAGAGTTCACTTCCTTTCCATGAAAGGAACTCTCGCAATGAATCTTGGACCGGAATGCACAACGACATCGACATTCAGCAGGTCGGTGAGCTTGATTGGTTCACTGGGATAAGTCGCCGGCAATCGCTCCTCGATTTCCTCGACGATGGCAACGAGCCTGCCGTGGCCCAGATCGTTGAGGCGCGACTGAGGTATCGTGAGGGAAACCGACCACGACATTTCGCCGTCTTTCATCGTCCCATAGTCGAAGTCGATCGTCTCGCCGGGAAAAACGTTGGTCTGACGCTTGCCGAAGTTGTCGTCCTCCGTCTCGTGCAACACCTTCAGGGTCATCTTGGCGCGTTGGAGACGATTCCAGACAGCGCGGCGGGCGGCAGCCGCCTGTTCATTCGGATCGTTCAGCAGGACCTCAGCCGCGTCGCTCGGAAGCGGCTTGATACCATCGCTCGCCTGGCCGCAGACGACGGCGTGCAGCGCGATGTCGCCGTTCTTTTCCGGACGAGGCTTCAAACTCAAAATTCTGCGCGGCAGCAGTTGGGTCCACACCCGCACCGGGGTCGAGACCTGAAGGTCGTCGCCGACCGCGTTCGGCTGGTAGCGCACGAGGCCGAAGCGGATGAAGGGATCGGTTGCGCGGGCAGCGTCCATCGCGACGTCGACGAACCATTCTTCAGCTTCGATATCGAAATAAGGCTCGAACGTCAGCAATGCGACCTGCATGAACGTCAGGGAGCCCGCGGCAGGAGTTCCGTCCGAGGCGCCCGACGGTTTCGCCACCATGATCGGCATTTTGACGGTCGGGACATATTTTGGATCGTGCGCTTGTGGTTCGCCCACTTCCGCCGGATTGAGACAAGCGAACGCGGTCGGAGGCATGAACCACCCATTCTGCGGAGTGGGGTCGGAACGGATCGGATCGCCGCCCCATCGCGAGATGTATTGGCCGCCATCGCCCAAATCGGCATCAACGAAATCGCTCAGCGTCATCGTCCGGCCGACGAACTCGATCGTATTGTCTTCCAGGTCGGCTGGATTTTGCTTCACGATGTCGGGCGGCCACAATACAATGCCGATGCGTTCACCCTCGCCGGCCGAAAACATCCCTCGATCGAAGCGCAGGCGGACGCCGCACTTGCGGACCAACGTCTGAAACGTAAGACCGCGGTCCTCTTCCGCGACACGTTTGATCGCAAAGAAGGGTGTCGGTGTCCTGGCGCCGACAGGTGCCGGACGAGCGGTTGCGTTGCTCGAGGCCTCGACCGTGTCTCCAGTTTTGCGTTGCTCGCGGTCGTGCAGCGGCTGACGGCGATGGAGGAGACGCTCTTTGCCGTCATCGGAGAACATCGGCGCAGTTTCGAAGGCCCCGGCAAAACGCGAAACCGCAACGGCGTACAGCTTCAGGTAACGCGCGCGCGCATCTGAAATCTCGTGGGGTCGCGACACCCCGATCGTGTGGGTCGCAACTTTTGTACCGGATTGTTCGGGTTGGCCATCCGAAGCGACGGGAATTTTTATCGGCTCGGCGTTGCGAGCGGCCCAGTGCAGCGCGCCCAGATTCAGCCGCGCCCGACGAACCTTCCACGGTTCGGGGTCAAGGAAAATCGCCGGCCCGGACGCTGGATTAACCGCCGCGCGAGGATCGGGAAGATTCTGAATGCGTAGCAATGTCACCGTTTCCCGCAAAAGCGTGGTCTTACCGTTGGCGTCGACGTCAAATCCGACCACGGCGCGTTTACGTTTGTATTTGCGCTCGCCTTCGCTGCTCAGGACGGTCGGCCAGCGGCCCGCTCTCTTGGCAAGCACGCCACGGCCGCGGGCGGAATCGTCAAAGGGTGTCCCGCCTGGATTCACCACCTCGGCGATGATGTCGACCGCATCCACCTGCTCGAGATCGACCAGTAGTTCTCCCGTCAGCAGAAGCGTGGACGAACCCTCCGCAGAGGCAACCGGCGGGTCGGCGGTCGGCGGGACCGACGTGTCCGGGCGCACGATCGCGACCTTGGCAAGCGAGACTGCATTCTGCGGCGCGCTGACGGCATGTTCGACGCGCAGCGTCGTCGGAGCCGCCACCTCGGTGAGCTGCCATCGGTCGCGAACACAGTCGATCAGCTCCTTGGCAACCGCGCCGAGACCGCTTTCGTCCGGCGGCGCGTACCCGCCAAGCCCCGTCCCGGACGCAGCGGTTGTGACCGCCGCGGTCAGTTTCTCCTGGGGTTCGCCGCATGAACTGCAAAGCGCCTTCTTGGCTGCCGGCAAGAGTGTTGCCAGACGATGTTGAACCCCGATGTTTTCGGGCAGCGAGAACCATTGGGCGAGTTTCGCTTGGCTGGGCAGGCAGGTGGCCTCAAGATCGAATTGTTCGCCTGGCGCCAGCACGACACGCAGGTGGCGCACCTGAACTCCGCCGCCTGACGTATCGAGCCCCAGGTTGCCGCCCTCGCGAATGCGGACGATCGCCTTTGGATCTCCGAGCAATACGTCGGTGACCAGTTCGGCGGGTTTTGCGCGTTGCGCGTTGACTCTCTCCACCGTGACAACGACCGGCAGCGCATTCGGGTAATCGGCATCCACTCCGTTCGGATACAGTGCGACAAGCATGTCATGCTTCAGATACTTGTCGGACCCGGTGACGCGCAGCCGCAGGGACATGGTTTCCGCCGCGGGGTCGGGCAGATAGGAGCGGCCACCTTCGCGCTTGGCGGGCGCCGGCAACGGATGGAAGATGGTGGCTCCGAGGGTGTCGCCGTTTTCGAGGGGCGTGCTGGCTCTCCCGGGATCCCTGCGATAGATCAGCCGGTCAGCGTTGAAGCCGGTATTTCGCGTAACGACAGCGACAGGGAAGGCCTGCACCTTCTTGTCGACATGAAATTCCACGTCCAATAGCCCGCCGCCAAGCCGCCGCAAGGCAGTGCTAGCATTATCGAAAACTCCGTGGCGCGCGCAAAAATCAATTCCCGCCCGTGGCGCGATGAACACGCGCATCGTGGATTCCGGGCGGGCGCGATCCTCGAGTTTGACATAGTCGGGACCGGCCGGATTTGTGCTTGGCTCGCCGGGAGCGAGCTTGTCCGCCGCGATCGCCGTGCGCACGACGGCCCGGACCGGGGACTCAAAGCCCATCTCGCCATTGCGTCCCGTCACTAGGTGGTCGGGCAACATCAAGATCGGAGCTGCAACCGCTTCCTGACGCAGAAAACGTCGCGGCTTCGCCCCCTTGCTGTCACTCGGTGGCAGCGTCGTCTTGCCATGTTGCGCGACGTGCCAACGTGTCGCCTCCTCCAGAGTTGGCGAGCCGCCACCCAGGAATTCGGAGCGAATCGAGAAGACATAACCAACACCATAACGAAGCGGCGGCGGGCGCAATTCGGGGAACTCGGACGTTGGCAGATCGTAAGCCCGCTTGACCGGCAAAACGTCGCTTCCGGAACCATTCGCGGTCGACTTGCACGTGAGCGCGGCAAGCGGCGTTCCGTCCCAGGTCTGAAACGCTTCCTCAACGACTGCCTCGACATTCCGATTGCCATCTGCGTCGGACTCCTGATCGCCGACGATCGGCATCGATCGCGACACGAGTTGAAAGGCGGCTTCGTCGAAGATCCTGCCGTTCTGCCTGCGGTCGGCGACAATCGCATCCAGCCGCTCTCTCATCGCCTCGGACAGATTGGTGTACTCGACAAAACGATTCATCAAGCTGCGCCACTGCACGTTCTTATGCTTTGGACCTATTGCCATGACGTCAAGGCGCCGGCCAATCGTGAGCTCTTCCGCGTGCAACACGACGGCGCTTTTTTGATCGTACGTCTTGCGTTGATGGCTGGCGACGGCAAGGTCGCGCGCGCTTCGTGCCGCACGTCCGCTGTCGAGCAGGGTCCATCCGCTCGTTTGATGACGCTCGCCCTTGTCGACAGTCTCGATGCCGTCCAGCGCTTCCGACACGGCACCCCGCACGGCGAGAGACGTCAGATAATACTGCGGCCGAGGATTGGCCTGTTCATAACCCTGACCCAGGTCGAACACCCCATGCATCTGTTCACGGGTGAGAGCCGCCGAGGCATTCACGCTCTCAAAGCGAGGCGCCGGCCAGAAACGTTTGGTCTTGTCTTCCCCTTCCTGCACCGCGTAACGCGCCTTGGTCCAGATCGAACTCGGCGCGTCTCCGGCGGTGAGCCAGATATCGCCCCCGTTTTGGCGGTTATCGGGGATGTCGAATTCGATGTCGAATGCGAAACCTAACAGGCGCGACAGGATTGGATCGCCTTGCAGGCTGTAATAGATCGAAAGCAGCTTCGCTTGCGGGTCAGGCGGCGGCCCCTTCGGTTTGGCCGGCGGCGCGCCTGCCCTGGAAGCCTCTTGAATCGTGGCGGAAGACTTTTGATGTTGGGGTGACCATTGGGCCCAGCTGCCATAGACGTGTCCGGCACGCGAAGGCGGCGAGGTCCCATCGCCGGCCGCTTGCTTGCCGAGCACCTGCGCCGCCGGCGCGATCGGTAGGGCGATCGCAGTCGCGGCCGCCGCAGCAGTTAGTGCCGGGGCAGCGGTTGGTGCCGAGGCAGCAGCGTTCGCCGCGGCTGCCGCGGGGTTAGGAAGCGCTATCGTGACTTCGTCGAAATAAGCTTTGCTTCGCTGGCGGTCAAGGTCGGTCGCGTCGACGGAATCCTTCAAGCGTTTCAGCAGTGTCTCGCTGCGCTGATCGGCGAAGCGCGCGCGGTCCGGATCCGCTGTTTCAAGGATTTCATCATGGTCGCCTGGCAGATAAGGTCCGATCGCCAGCTTTCGGGTCACGCGCTGTGCCCTCGCGGCACTAATATCGATGGCGTAACCCGTTTGTGGATTGGGGACGACCCCCTTCACGACCGTCTTCTTGGTGGGGTCATGCGGCTGAGCGACGATCGCCCCATTAGCAAGGATCGTGGCCTTTTCGGGATCAGTTGGATAAGCCGGCTGAAGATCGGCAGAGCTCTTTTGCCCATTCACGCTTCGATCGATGTCGGCGATGAGCGTGTGCCACGGATCAGAATCGCCTGCGCCGGTAATCGCCTTCGCCCAAAGGACATTGAGCTCGGTTAGCCCCTTCTCTTCATCCGCGAGGGCCGCAAAGACCGGCTTGCCGAGCCGCGTCGGCGTCACCGCCCCGCTGTTGGGATCGCTCAAGCTGTACCAAACCGGAAACTTGTCCGGTTTGGAAAGAGTTGCCAGGTGCTTGACGATGTCACGCGGCCATGTCGCAAGATTCAAATCTATGGTCGCGCCGTCGGGCGCCGATCGCGGCGTGACGATCAGTGTGGCCTTGAGACGACCGTTCTTGGCAACGCCATTGGCGACAACGCGCATGTAGGCGGCGACCTGTGGGGCCGGATTTGGCGCAGGGGAAGTTGGCATGGCAGCCACCTATTGCACGAGGTCGACATCGAAATAAGAAGCGTATTTCTTCCAATCTTCCGATTGGCAGATCGCCCTGGAAATAACATCCGCATCTTGAGGCGGAGGTTTCGCGGCAGACGGATACTCAGCGGTTGCCGCGGCGACGGTCAGCGGCTCGAGCGCGTCGCTGACAACGCTCGGATCGTTGAGCGCCGCAAAGCGGGTGACGGGTTGCAGCAGCCCGGGCTCGAGCTCCGTGCCGCCTCCGCCGCCGCCGGAGCCAAGCTGCGGCTCATTGTGCGATACCGTGACGGAATATGAGTAATCGATGAAGCCCACCGAGAATGAGAAGGTGAAAATAGCCTCGCCATACATATTGCCGTTGTCTTCGCCGAGGCTGACGTAGAGGCTCGCGGCGAAATTGAAAATCCAGATCGTCATGCTGCCAGCGGCGAGGAAAGTCCCCGCGATCTCGGTCGAATTCACGTTCCCGACCTTGAGAATGCGGATGAAAGTGCCGACCTGAACCTGAACCTGCGCTTCTAGCGGGCCGAAACTCAGCGAACCGCCGCCTCCGAACAGGAACGAGGCTTCGAAGCCCCGGATGCCGTCCGCGGCCGAGAACAGCGAGAAATAGCCCGATCCGGCATAGGGAAGTATGCTGATCGTGAATGGCGCCAGCCGCGTGCCGAGCGAAGTCTTGAACAAAGCCCCATCGGACGTAAACGGCAGATCGGCGGAAACGTCGAAAATGATGTTGAAAAAAAAACTTCCCCGATGCCGATGCTGCCGAGGTTGACGCCATAACCCACTTCAATTCCCAGTGCCCAATCGAGCGGCCCGATGTGGAAGCCGGCACCGTCGCTCGGTGTCAGATAAGTCTGGAGCTCTTGGATGAAATCGAGCGCCGGACCGACCTCGTAGGATTGATAGACAACGTCGAACCGCGGGGCCGCGCCGTTGTTCGCCACAAAACTGGCGCCGCCGAAGCGCAGCGTGAGCGCATCGATGACCGAGCCCACCAGCTTGATCGCAAACGGCCCGAGCGAACCTGACGCCGCGAAATCGGTCTTCCCTCCGTTCAGCAGATCGACCTCGATCTTCGTCGTGAGCACGAAACGCGAGCCTAACTGGGCCTGGAAGATTGCGCCGTCATCAGGCTCTTTGGTCACCGTGCTGGCAAAGTCGTAGGAGAAAACAGCCTTTGTCGGCACCAGTTGCGCGATGGCATCAAGGATCGCATCGCGGAAGGCAGCAACGTCGATCAGCGCGAGAATGTTGCCCTTGAGCACCTGCGCCGCGAGATTCTGAACGTTCCCAGCGATTTGCAGCGGCGCTGCCTTTCCCGTGCTCCAACCGTCAATGAAGCGCACGAAATTGCCGATGGTGATGTCGGGCGGTGCAACCGGCGGCGTGTACGCAGCGATCTTTTTCAGGACCTCGGCTTCTTCGGCCAGGCGGTCTTTGGTCTCGAGAGCCTGGAGGATCGCATCGTTATCGGTCGGATCGTTGACGTCGACACCCCGCGGATCGAAAACCGGAGCAACGAACAGCGAGCGCCGCGCCTCGAGACTGAGCAACGGTGAGTTGATGTTGTCGGCGGCGGTGTTGCGAAGCTCGCGAAGGGTCTTGTAGGCCGAACTGAAGGTCTGCAACGGCGCCTGTGCCAAAACCACTACGGCACGCCGCAGATATTGCGGTAGTCCATTCGCGCGCGCCTGCAGTGCCCGCCAAGCCGCGAACGCGGCGGCCTCGGTTTTGTGCAGACCAGCGGAAAGCTGCTGATAGGTCTGCTCCGCCGTGCTGGTAAAGAGCGACTGGACGGTCGGCGTCGTGCCGGATGCAACGACCGGTGTCGCGAGAAGCCCGGCAATGGTTGCAGGCGCGGTCGCAATCGTCGTGTAGTTCGCAAATTTCCCAGACGCGTCGGAAAGGTCCTTCAATGCCGATACAAGGTTATCTTCGTCCGGCTTTAGACTCAAACCGATTGGACCAAGCACAGTGTCGAGCGAAGCCGTGGCGTTTCCAAGCGTCGTTTTGACTGCCGCGGCGAACTTGCCTCCGTCTATTAGAAACTTGATGAGGACATTTAACGCGCTTGTCATTGCAGCGGCGACACTTTTTTCCGTGTCTTTCCAACTCGTAGAATAGGTTTGCAATTGACCGCCGATTGACAGGCCGTTGATGTTGCCAATCGTGTCCAGCGCGCCCCCAAGGAGGGCGCTCCCAACAATGACCGCCGCGTGCCCTTTGATAAACTCTGCGAGGCGTCCTATGGCACCCGCTAAGGCGTCGCCAATCTCCTTGGCAGATTGCGCGCAGGCCTGTTCGTAGCCGGTCAGCTTGACGACAAGATCCTTGTCTACACTGGTCCAGTCAGCGTTCGGAATCAGGGAGACTGCGGCGCCCATTCTGGCAAGCCCGGTGACGACGGCGCAATACAACGCGCTGGCATCGCCCACCAGCCCAAGATCGCTCGCGGCCGACCCCGCCATGAGCCCGCGGGCATCACTTATCAACTTGAGTTGAAGCGTAACGTCGAGCCCCACCGCGGCTGCCTTGTTCTGGATATCCTGGGCATTAGCCGTCACAAGGTCTGCGACACTGTTGACCGTCGTCTGCGCTACTTTCATTGCCGAGAGAAACGCATCGAGCGATTTCATCGGCTCGAACGCAGCCGGGGTCGCGGTCGAAGGCGGGAAGTTGCTCTTTTTCTGCGCGATTGACCAATCGTGGTAGGTCTTGCAGTTGGCGATTTCCGCGGTGAAAGTCGCGAAATCCGCGCCGGTTGCTGGCGGCATCAGATCGGATCTCACCAGTTGACTTTGCAGGCCCTTGAAACCCTGCCTGAGCGTTTGGTCGATTCTAGTAAACGGCTCCTGACCAACGCCGATGATCATATCCGATAGCCCCGCCAAATCTTTCAGCGAGGCATCGATCTTGCCCGCGGCAATGTGCTTCCGCAGGCTATCGGCAGCAGCGACGAGGTTGGATATGAATGTCACCGCACTGTACAGATCCTGCATCATGGGCGCATTGGCAGGATCCAGGATGGACGCGGCGAAAGCATCGAGTTCAGCTTCAATGATGAAGGCGGCCTGCTTTTCGGCGTTGCTGCCCAGCTGAGCGAGGGCGTCCTTGGCGTTCTTGATTGCCTTCTTGACTTGATCTGCGACGGCAGCCTGGAAATTCTTGAAGGTCTCGTCGAGGCTTTTGCCGGTCAGGACGTCGGCAATGACGGCCTTCGCAAACTCCGCGACAGTGATGGTCAAATCCTGCTTGAACTGGGTATTGATAGCGTCGAACGCGTTTCCAATGCCGGTAGTTGTTTTTTGCGCGAGGGCGACAAGATCGGGCGCAGCGACCGCGAACGTCAGGGTATCGTCAAGCTCGTGGCTCGTATCCTGGACGACAAGGTTCTTCAGCCAAGCGTCGATCCTGTCCGCATTGAGGACGCTGGAAAGACCCGCTCCAAACTGCTTCATCGTGTCTTGGAACTGCGACGTCGGCTGCTGGAACCGCACGAGCGCGTCCTGCACCGCGCCGACGGCCGCGGCTTGCAGCCGCGCAACCGGATTGGAGGCGATGCGGTCGAGCGCCGCAGCGAATGTGCGGGCACTCTCGTAGACAGCGGCAAGATCGAGAAACATGCCGACCGGATCGTCATCCGTCTGCGCGGTCGCGATTTTTCCATCGAGGTCACGCAAACCTGCATCGATTTCAGGAAAGACCTGCGCGAGGCTAACCCCCTTCCCGGGGAACTGGCTCTGTATGTCGCGGCTCAGTTTCTGCCACTGCGTCTCCAGTTTATTTATCGCGTCTTGGAGCGGCGCCAGCACATGGGCGTGAATATCCTGAACCAGCTCTTGCGGGTCTGCGTTAAGCGCAGCGTCCGAGCCGAATTGCAGGGTCTCACGCAGAACCGGGGTTGCTCCAAGAAGCGAGGTGGTATCGAAGCCCAGGACCTGGAGCAGCTGGCGATAGCTGACGACGCCCAGAATTTTGGCATCGTCGCTGAAAAAGGTACTGAGAACTTTACGGATGGAGTCGAAAACATCCGAAGCCGAACTCACCTCGCTTGCCGCGCCTGGGGAAGCAACGCCAGTGGTCGGGGCGGCACTTGAGGATCCCGAAGCCGGCTGGACCTTATTCAGATACGGGTTCTGCGGGTCGAAGAAATCGGCGAGCGAGAGCAGGTCATGAAACTCGGGGTGCGGCGATACCGGAGCAATCAACGTGGCGCCGTCGGAAACTTGGATCGGCCCCCGTGGCTCCGGAGTGCCCTTGGGTTCGGTGGATAACGTCGGTCCCGACGCTTCGTAGATGATCGCCCCGGTTGCGCCGATCGGGCCGTTGCCCCGGCCAATTGCGACGATATTCGACTCGGGCCGGCCGACTCCTCCACTGCGATCGCCATTGCTGCCCATCTTCATGGCGATGCATGTTCGAAGGTTCAGGAAGATCTCGAGCGGATTTGTCGGCTTGTCCGAACCGGTGGCTTTCGGCGAAAAGCCGAAGCGCACGTAACGTCCGTCGTACTGCACGTCCACCGGCCGTGGAACGCCGCCGCTGAAGCGCTCGACGTTCTCGAGGCGAACTGTCGCCGTCTCCAGCGATGGATAGAACGGCGGCTGTTCCGCACCTTCGAGGATTGCCGTGGTGTCGTAAGCGGTGAGGTCTCCGTTCCAAACGTCGCCGGAGCTCTTCAAACCTGCATGCACGCTGACCACGATCGTCTGGGTCTTCAGGGTACAGTCGCCCGTTTTCGTTTCCTGGGCATAGCGGATGTTCTGGTCACGGAGCGCAGCGGTACGGCGTGGCAGCCAATTGGCCCATTTGCGATACGTTTCGACCAGCGCCTTCAACGACGCACCGGTGGTCGCCGCGATGTTGTCGACAAAGATCAGCGGCATCGACGTCTCGGCGCCGTCGATGGTGAAGTCAAATTTGATCAATCCCTGGTCGGTCTCGTTCACTCGCGGCCAGAACGCAAGGCCGGGTGACTGTGCCAGGTCGATGCGACCTCCCATGGGGTTTTCGGGATTCGTGGAGGGGTCTTTCGGCAACTGGTAGGGGTCTTGCAGGTCCGGTGTCTGCACCGTGCGCATTGTCACGTTCCGCGCGCACCACAGACGCCCCTCGAAGGGCTGGCCCACCGCGGGATAAGCCTGCGTCTTGCGCCCGATGCGTATGAAAATGCGTTGCACCAGCACCGCCTTCACACCCAGCGTTTCCGATCGCAGGAACAGCCGCTCCGTGAGCTTGACCAGCGAGGCGCGATGGCCGAGCGGGAATAAATAACCCTTGTAGACGACCTCGCCGACGATATCGCGCCCGAGCACGATCTCTGCTCGCCAACGCTCGATCGAAAAGCCGTCGAATATCTTGCCGCCCCACAAGTCGTTGGCGCCGGCCGACGGCAGGAACTGCGTATCGTGGATAAACGAGCCGCCGAGCGCACTCAGCCAAAGCTCGCGAACACGCAGTTGTTGCGGGCGCTGGATTGCCTGCGCGTCGTCCGCGTCGAGCACCGAAAAATCGTCGCCGGGTTCGATCTGGCCGGAACCGGCGACCAGGCCTCCCGCCACCTTGGAGCCAGCCGGATCGCCTTCGCGCGGCTTTCGCTTACCGATGACCGGCAGGCCGTAGGCCGAAGAAAGCAAAACCAGCTCGTGACGGTCGTAGGCATCAAGCGCCGAACGGAAGAACTGCAGGTTGCCGAGCGCCTTGCGGTCGTCGTCGCGACCGCAGAGCACGCGCAGGATGCGCCAGATGCGGTCGCGCAACGGCGGGGTACACAGCGCCGAAGACGTTGGAGTCGGCGCCGGAATGGGCGTCGGGCTGGGCACCGGGCTTGGTGCCGGACTAGGTGCGGGATTTGGCGTCGCGCTGGGGGCAGGACTCGGCGTGGCGCTGGGGGCCGGCGTCGGGATCTGGGCGGCGGGAGGCAACTTGGCGTTGACGCCGTCGGCCGTCAATGTCGCCGCGTCCATCTGCTCCTGACCAATGAACCAGGGAGCGAGCGGTCCGCGTGGCGGCGCGCCCTGCCCGATCTGGCGAACATCGCCGGGTTTCAGCCAGGTCAACGCGTTCGGCCGCAGATCGGGGGAATCGACGATGCGCAGATTAGGCTCGAGGCCGTCCAGGGCCAGTTGGACGACCCACAAGGGGCGATGCGAGCGCCTCACCGGATCGCCCGACTTCATGACGGTCGCCCCCGGGTCCTTCTGCCGGAGCGATCTTCGGCACCGTGCCGGCTTGCTCATGAACGACCTGCCAAGGCAATTTGCGCCTGTCGAGCCAGATCGCGTCCTGCGCAGTGGAAAGTGTGAGGCGCGCTGGAATCTCGATCGCGGTTTCGTAAGGCGTCGGCTTCCTGGCCAGCGCGGCGCGAATTTCTCCGAGCCTTTGTTCGGCGGTGACGCCGCCAATCGAAAGCCCCTGATAGGTCAGCACGTCATGGTCGGCGAGATTGGCGGCGCGCGCGCCGATCGGCGGCACGATCCCGCTTGCGTTGCCGTTGAACAATTTGCGCGCGCGCAACGTGACGGCCGGCTCGTGCCGCGACCAATCGGTCAGGTCGGCGAATGTAAAGTCGAGTTCCGGATAGGTGAAACCGCCGCTGTTCGGCGTTCGCGGCGAGGCGTCGGAACTGTAGTTCAGTCCCGCCTCCTCCGCCGTCGCATTCGGCACCGGAGCGCAATTGATATGGAAGGCCAGTCGGGTCGGCTGCGCAAGCCTTGCATCGCTGAGCTCGGAAAAGCCCGAGGGATCGTCGCCGACGATCTGCTGGATAAACCTCTTGATGAGAGAGCTGGCCCCGGTTGTTTGGACAGCGCCCCGCTGGATTTAAGTGGATTCCTGCCGGGTTATGCTGAACGCGGGGCTTTACGGTTTTGTCGTTGCGTCGGGAGGGCG
>NZ_JASAUS010000158.1:0-15765 GCF_029953005.1 Bradyrhizobium sp. Mp27
TTCGCGGTTGGAGGTGATGGGGTTGGCTTCACAACCGAATCCTACGCCGTATCAGCGCTTTACACCACGCTCGCCAGCCCTCAGGCGCACTCTTACGAATAAGACGGGCTAATCTAATGCGCCCTACGCTAAAGGCCAGAACCGAGAGGCATCTCCGTAGCTACTTTTGGAAGCGTTTGGTTCAGGAATTGCGTCGCTCCCATGCGAGCCTTATCGTGCCGAACGGATGCTCGACTGTCTCGCGATGCTGGCGCATCGCCTCTGTGTTTGCATCAAGGCGCTGCTGCACGGCCTTGAGCAGACGCTCATGCTTGCGTGCTTCCAGAGTGCCGATCTTGTCCTTCAACTTCGCTGCCGGCACCCCCTCAAGGATAGCTTGAATCGCCTTATCTAGCTCGCGCTCAGTCCACTCCCGGCATCGTGACGCTGCGACCGCGCCCCGTCCCCGAGCTTCCGCATCTAGGTAACCAGAGCCACGAAGGCGGCGAGGTCTTGCCCTCCGGACAGGCTGACGCGATCGCGTTCGATGACCCCGGCGGCATCGGAGTGGTTTCCGGCGAACCACACCTGCTGCAGCCAATCCAGATGCTTGAAATTTCGCGCAAGGGCTGCCCCGCACATTCAGCGCGAGAGCAGGCCTTTGTCGGGCACTTGCTGCGCCCGTTGTCGGCATTGAGACTGAATGCCAGAAACCTGACACTACGCGCAGCTATGTAGTGCCTGCTGAGCCTGCGAATTCACTTCGGCACGCGATTTGCTCTGTTCACGGTGTGGGACTGGTCCGGAGGCTATATTGGCGGACACATCGGGGGCACGGTCGAACCTCCTTCACCAATCCGTACGGTCAGTCGATCTATGGCGATGCCGACAGGTTCGATGTCACCCGGCGGCGCAACCCGCACCTGTCGTTCGGCCAGGGGCCGCATTTCTGCCTGGGCGCAGCGCTGGCGCGTCTGGAATTGGGCTGCGCCTTCCCCGCGCTGTTCGTGCGGCTGGAGCATCTGGCGCTGACCATCGCCGCGGAGGACGTCGTCTACATGCCGTCTTACGTCATTCGCTGCCCGCAGCGCCTGCCGGTCACCTTCCGCCCTTCCATCGCTTAGAGAGTGAAGTGCCACCATGTCCGAACAACAACCCTTGCCGACGCTGCCGATGTGGCGCGTCGATCACATCGAGCCCTCGCCCGAGATGTTGGCGCTACGCGCCAGCGGTCCGATCCACCGCGTGCGCTTCCCCTCCGGGCACGAAGGCTGGTGGGTGACAGGCTATGACGAGGCCAAGGCGGTGCTGTCCGACGCGGCGTTCCGGCCCGCGGGAATGCCGCCGGCGGCATTCACCCCGGATTCGGTGATTCTCGGTTCGCCGGGGTGGCTGGTCTCGCACGAGGGGCGCGAGCATGCCCGGCTACGCGCGATCGTGGCGCCGGCCTTCAGTAACCGCAGGGTGAAGCTGCTCGTGCCGCAGGTCGAAGCGATCGCCGCGCACTTGTTCGAGACGCTGGCGGCCCAGCCCCAGCCCGCCGACCTGCGGCGCCACCTCTCCTTTCCGCTTCCGGCCATGGTCATCAGCGCGCTGATGGGCGTGCTCTACGAGGATCACGCCTTTTTCGCCGGGCTGTCCGATGAGGTGATGACGCACCAGCATGAAAGCGGCCCGCGCAGCGCGTCCCGCCTGGCCTGGGAAGAACTGCGCGCCTACATTCGCGGCAAGATGCGCGACAAGCGCCAGGATCCGGACGACAACCTGCTGACGGATCTGCTCGCTGCGGTCGACCAGGGCAAGGCGAGCGAGGAAGAGGCGGTTGGCCTGGCGGCGGGCATGCTGGTGGCGGGGCACGAGAGCACCGTCGCACAGATCGAATTCGGCCTGCTAGCCATGTTCCGCCATCCGCAACAGCGCGAACGCCTGGTCGGCGATCCGTCCCTGGTCGACAAGGCGGTAGAGGAAATCCTGCGCATGTACCCGCCGGGCGCGGGCTGGGATGGCATCATGCGCTATCCGAGGACCGACGTGACCATCGCGGGCGAGCATATTCCCGCGGAGAGCAAGGTGCTGGTCGGCCTGCCGGCAACGTCGTTCGATCCGCACCATTTCGACGACCCGGAAATCTTCGATATCGAACGCCAGGAAAAGCCGCACCTGGCTTTTTCCTACGGGCCGCACGCGTGCATCGGCGTGGCGCTGGCCAGGCTGGAGCTCAAGGTGGTGTTCGGTTCGATCTTCCAGCGCCTTCCCGCGCTGCGCCTGGCCGTGGCGCCGGAACAACTGAAGTTGCGCAAGGAGATCATCACGGGCGGGTTCGAGCAGTTCCCGGTGCTCTGGTGATGTCGCGGACGCCACGGGCGATCTCGATCTTCTCCGGAATCTGCCGCGCGCCGGTCAGATCAGCCCGCCAACAGGTAACCAGGATGGACGTGCAAGAAACCACGGCAGCATGCCGGGACGCCTTCGCCGAACTGGCGTCGCCAGCGTGCATCCACGACCCGTATCCGTTCATGCGATGGTTGCGCGAGCACGATCCGGTGCATCGCGCGGCGTCGGGCCTCTTTTTGTTGAGCCGCCACGCCGACATCTACTGGGCGCTCAAGGCCACGGGCGATGCGTTTCGGGGTCCGGCGCCCGGCGAACTGGCGCGCTATTTCTCGCGTGCGGCGACCAGCCCGTCGCTCAATCTGTTGGCGTCCACGCTAGCGATGAAGGACCCACCGACGCATACGCGTCTGCGCCGGCTGATCTCGCGCGATTTCACCATGGGCCAGATCGACAACCTGCGGCCGAGCATCGCGCGCATCGTCGCAGCGCGCCTGGACGGCATAACGCCCGCGCTGGAGCGCGGGGAGCCGGTGGACCTGCATCGGGAATTCGCGCTGGCCTTGCCCATGCTGGTTTTCGCCGAACTGTTCGGCATGCCCCAAGACGACATGTTCGAGCTCGCTGCCGGCATCGGCGCCATTCTGGAAGGCCTGGGCCCACACGCCAGCGATCCCCAGCTCGCCGCGGCGGACCTGGCCAGCGCCAGGGTGCGGGCCTACTTCGGCGACCTCATACAGCGCAAGCGCACCGATCCCCGCCGCGACATCGTGTCGATGCTGGTCGGCGCACATGACGACGATGCCGACACACTGTCGGATGCGGAGTTGATCAGCATGCTGTGGGGCATGCTGCTGGGCGGTTTCGTCACCACTGCTGCGAGCATCGACCATGCGGTCCTGGCGATGCTGGCGTATCCCGAACAGCGGCACTGGCTGCAGGGAGACGCCGTGGGGGTGAAGGCATTCGTCGAAGAAGTCCTGCGCTGCGACGCGCCCGTTATGTTCAGCTCCATCCCGCGTATCGCCCAGCGCGACATCGAACTGGGCGGCGTGGTGATTCCGAAGAACGCGGACGTGCGCGTGCTGATCGCGTCCGGCAATCGCGACCCGGACGCCTTCGCCGATCCCGATCGCTTCGATCCCGCGCGGTTCTACGGCACCAGTCCAGGCATGTCGACCGACGGGAAGATCATGCTGAGCTTCGGCCACGGCATTCACTTCTGCCTCGGTGCGCAACTGGCCCGGGTGCAGTTGGCCGAGAGCCTGCCGCGGATCCAGGCCCGCTTCCCCACGCTGGCATTTGCCGGGCAGCCGACCCGGGAGCCCTCGGCGTTCCTTCGGACGTTCCGCGCGCTGCCGGTGCGGCTGCATGCGCAGGGGAGCTGAGATGCGCGTCATGGTCGACCAGGATCTGTGCGGAACCAGCGGGCAGTGCGTGCTGACGCTGCCGGGCACCTTTCGCCAGCGCGAACCGGACGGCGTGGCCGAAGTGTGCGTGGCGACGGTCCCGCATGCGCTGCACGCCGCCGTGCGGCTCGCGGCCAGCCAGTGCCCGGTCGCCGCCATTCGGGTCATCGAAAGCGACGCTGGCGATGGCGAGCCCGCCAGCGCCGACCCTGCGCCTTCTCCAGCGGAGGCCGAGCGGCATGCCGCGAAAGACCAGCACAATCTAGGATGACACGATGGGACGGTTTGAAGGCAAAGTGGCCGTGGTGACCGGCGCCGGCGCCGGCATCGGCAAGGCATGCGCCCTCGCCATCGCGCGCGAGGGCGGCAGAGTGGTGGTGGCCGACATTGATGGCTCGGCGGCTATCGCCTGCACCGCGCAGATCGCGGCCGAAGCGGGCCACGCGCTCGCCCTGGCGATCGACATCGCCGATGCGCAGGCGGTGGCAGCGCTGTTCGAGACGGCGGAGCGGCACTTCGGCGGGGTCGACCTGCTGGTGAACAACGCGAGCGCGATGCATCTGACCCCGCGCGACCGCGCGATCCTCGAGCTGGAGCTAGCGGTCTGGGATCAGACCATGGCGACCAATCTGCGTGGCACGTTGCTCTGCTGCCGGCAGGCCATCCCCCGGATGATCGCCCGCGGCGGTGGCGCGATCGTCAACATGTCGTCGTGCCAGGGGCTCAGTGGTGATACCGCACTGACATCCTACGCCGCGTCGAAGGCGGCGATGAACATGCTGTCGTCCTCACTTGCCACCCAGTACGGTCATGCGCAGATCCGCTGCAATGCGGTTGCGCCGGGTCTCATCATGACCGAGCGACTCCTCGCCAAGCTGGACGCGTGCATGCAAACCCATCTGCGCCGTCACCAGCTCCTGCCGCGCATCGGCCGCCCCGAGGACGTGGCCGCGCTGGTGGCGTTCCTGCTCTCCGACGATGCTGCGTTCATCACTGGCCAGGTCGTGTGCATCGACGGCGGCATGCTGGCGCATGTGCCGACATACGCCGACGGTGGCAACAGCCGCGCCGCGCGGCCTGCCGGCGAGACCGCAGAAGCGGACGCGGCGCCGCGCTGCTGATGGACATGCTGCTCAACCCGCTGAACCGTCGGCATCGGCTGCGGCACGACATCCCGGTCGTGCCCGGCGCTTTTCCCTTGGTCGGGCATCTTCCCGCCGTCGTCTGCGACCTGCCGCGCCTGCTGCGGCGTGCGGAACGGACGCTGGGCAGCCACTTCTGGCTAGATTTCGGCCCTGCCGGACACCTGATGACCAGTCTGGATCCGGATGCTCTCGCACTGCTCCGGCACAAGGACGTGTCCTCGGCGCTGATCGAAGACATCGCGCCCGAATTGTTTGGCGGAACGTTGGTCGCCCAGGACGGCATCGCGCACCGGCAGGCGCGCGATGCGATCCAGGCGGCGCTTCTGCCCAAGGGGCTGACCCTGGCCGGCATCGGCGAGCTGTTCGCGCCCGTCATCCGGGCGCGCGTGCAGAGGTGGCGGGAACGGGGCGACGTCACCATCCTGCGCGAAACCGGCGATCTAATGCTCAAGCTCATCTTCAGTCTCATGGGAATCCCCGCGCAGGACCTGCCGGGATGGCATCGCAAGTACCGGCAACTGCTGCAGTTGATCGTCGCGCCCCCGGTCGACCTGCCCGGACTGCCCTTGCGGCGGGGCCGCGCCGCCCGCGACTGGATCGATGCGCGGTTGCGCGAGTTCGTCCGCGCCGCGCGCGAACATGCCTCGCGCACCGGGTTGATCAACGACATGGTGAGCGCCTTCGATCGCAGCGACGATGCGCTTTCCGATGACGTCCTGGTCGCCAATATTCGCTTGCTGCTGCTTGGTGGTCACGACACCACCGCCTCGACGATGGCCTGGATGGTGATCGAGCTAGCGCGGCAGCCTGGGCTGTGGGACGCCCTGGTCGAGGAGGCGCAACGCGTAGGCGCGGTGCCGACTCGGCACGCGGACCTGGCGCAGTGTCCGGTCGCCGAGGCGCTGTTCCGCGAGACGCTGCGCGTGCATCCGGCGACGCCGCTCCTAGTGCGTCGCGCACTGCGTGAATTGCGACTCGGCCAACAGCGCATTCCTACGGGCACCGATCTGTGCATCCCGCTGCTGCATTTCTCGACCTCGGCGCTGCTGCACGAGGCGCCTGATCAGTTTCGGCTGGCGCGGTGGCTTCAACGCACCGAGCCGATCCGGCCGGTGGACATGCTGCAGTTCGGTACCGGCCCACACTTCTGCATGGGCTACCACCTGGTATGGCTGGAACTGGTGCAGTTCTGTATCGCCTTGGCGCTGACCATGCACGAGGCCGGGGTGCGGCCGCGGTTGCTGAGCGGCGTCGAAAAAGGCCGGCGCTATTACCCGACCGCACATCCGTCCATGACTATCCGCATCGGATTCTCATGAGCTGGCATCGCATGCCCCGTGTGGTGAGGCAGCGGCGCCGGCGACGCGCGGCATTGCTGCACTCGGCGCGCGCGCTCGGTGCGAGGCCGGCAACACCGCGGCGGCTCGCCGCTCGCCGTGGCCGTCTCCTGGCAGGTACAAGGACATGAACAACATGCAGACTGGTTCCACGCCACACGACGACCGAGCTGGCGTTTCCGCGAACGGCATATTGGGCGCGCAGGCGCGCGGCGCATCCGGCAGGCTGCTGCCCGAGATCTGGATGCAGGACGGCGCAAAGCGGGTCGAAGAGGCGCTGGCGCGTCTTCTCTGCGCCGAAGACGACGGTGAGACCGAGCTGATGGCGGCGATGCGCTACGCCACCTTGCATGGCGGCAAGCGCACCCGCGCCTTGCTCTGTTTGGCTGCCGGCGCACTGGCCGACACGCCGGCGCACATGCTCGATGACGTCGGTGCCGCCATCGAGATGATGCACGCCTGTACGTTGGTCCACGACGATCTGCCCGCGATGGACGACGACGTGCTTCGCCGCGGCCTTCCGACCGTGCACGTCAAGTTCGGCGAAGCCACCGCGATCCTGGTCGGCGATGCGCTGCAGGCGCACGCCTTCCTGACCCTGGCGAGCCTGAATGCGCCGGGCGACAGCCCTATCGCGCTCGTGCGCGAACTGGCGCAGGCGGTGTCCGCCGAGGGGGCCGCAGGCGGGCAGGCCATAGATCTGTCGCTGGTTGGAAAGCACGTCGAGCTGGACAGGATCGTGGCGATGCACCGGATGAAGAGCGGAGCGCTAGTGCGCGCGTCCGTTCGCATGGGCGCGCTATGCGCTGTCGGCGTGAATGCCGCGCACGCTGCACTTTACTGTGCGCTGGATCACTACAGCGCCTGTTTCGGCCTGGCGTTACAGGTGATCGACGACATTCTCGACGTGACAGCGGATACCGCGGCGCTGGGCAAGACCCCCGGCAAGGACGCGGCGGCGCAGAAGCCGACCTGCGCGTCGATCATGGGACTGCAGGAAGCACGCCAGTTCGCGCTGGATCTGTTGCGCGATGCCGGCGAGGCCATCGCGCCGCTGGGGCCGCGTGCGGAACGGTTGGCGCAACTCATACAGCGGGCCAACGCGTATCTGTTCAAACACGCGCCACGCGCATGAGCGCGCCCGTCCGCATCGAGTCGCCCCTGTGCCGCTGCGATCGGCCGGCGGCAGAGTGCATCCTGCACTGTGTCCGAGTCCGCGGCGCCGATCGCAGCGGTTGCCCGCCGCGGCGCACGTTTCTGCAAACGGAACATCCCGCGTGAACGCGCTGTCCGAACATATCCTTTCCGAATTGCGCCGCCTGCTGAGCGAAATGAGCGATGGCGGCAGCGTCGGTCCGTCCGTCTACGACACGGCGCAGGCGCTGCGCTTCCACGGCAACGTCACCGGTCGGCAGGACGCATACGCGTGGCTCATCGCGCAGCAACAGGCCGACGGCGGATGGGGAAGCGCGGACTTCCCGCTGTTCCGCCATGCGCCCACGTGGGCGGCGTTACTGGCATTGCAGCGTGCCGATCCTCTTCCCGGAGCTGCGGACGCAGTCCAGACTGCAACGAGGTTCCTCCAGCGCCAGCCCGATCCCTACGCACATGCGGTGCCAGAAGACGCGCCGATCGGCGCGGAGCTGATCCTGCCGCAGTTTTGCGGTGAGGCCGCATCCTTGCTGGGTGGCGTAGCGTTTCCGCGCCATCCTGCGCTGTTGCCATTGCGGCAAGCGTGCCTGGTCAAGCTGGGGGCGGTGGCGATGTTGCCGAGCGGCCATCCGTTGCTACACTCCTGGGAAGCCTGGGGGACGTCGCCGACCACCGCATGCCCGGATGACGACGGCAGCATCGGCATCAGTCCGGCGGCCACCGCCGCGTGGCGTGCCCAGGCCGTGACACGGGGGAGCACGCCGCAGGTCGGGCGCGCCGATGCGTATCTGCAGATGGCATCGCGGGCGACGCGCAGCGGCATCGAAGGTGTCTTTCCCAACGTCTGGCCGATCAATGTGTTCGAGCCATGCTGGTCGCTGTACACCCTGCATCTGGCCGGGCTTTTCGCGCATCCCGCGCTCGCGGAGGCGGTTCGCGTGATCGTCGCGCAGCTCGACGCCCGTCTGGGCGTGCACGGTCTGGGCCCGGCCTTGCACTTCGCGGCTGATGCGGACGACACCGCCGTTGCGTTGTGCGTCCTGCACCTTGCAGGCCGTGACCCGGCGGTCGATGCGTTGCGCCATTTCGAAATCGGCGAGCTGTTCGTCACCTTCCCCGGCGAACGCAATGCCTCGGTGTCGACCAACATTCATGCCCTGCATGCGTTGCGACTGTTGGGAAAGCCCGCCGCGGGCGCCAGCGCGTACGTCGAGGCCAATCGCAACCCGCACGGTCTATGGGACAACGAGAAATGGCACGTTTCGTGGCTGTATCCCACCGCGCATGCGGTCGCTGCGCTGGCGCAAGGCAAGCCCCAGTGGCGAGATGAGCGCGCGCTGGCGGCGCTGCTGCAGGCGCAGCGCGACGACGGTGGCTGGGGCGCGGGTCGCGGGTCCACGTTCGAGGAAACCGCCTATGCGCTGTTTGCGTTGCACGTGATGGATGGGAGCGAAGAGGCGACAGGGCGCCGGCGCATCGCGCAGGTGGTGGCGCGTGCGCTGGAGTGGATGCTCGCCCGCCATGCGGCGCATGGATTGCCGCAGACGCCGCTGTGGATCGGCAAGGAACTGTATTGCCCCACTCGGGTCGTGCGCGTGGCCGAACTCGCCGGGTTGTGGCTGGCGCTTCGTTGGGGGCGGCGCGTCCTGGCCGAGGGGGCAGGAGCGGCGCCATGATCCAGACTGAACGCGCGGTGCAGCAGGTGCTGGAGTGGGGACGTTCCCTGACCGGATTCGCCGACGAGCATGCCGTGGAAGCGGTCAGGGGCGGCCAGTACATCCTGCAGCGCATCCACCCGAGCCTGCGCGGCACCAGCGCCCGCACCGGTCGCGATCCGCAGGACGAAACGCTGATAGTGACGTTCTATCGCGAACTGGCGCTGCTGTTCTGGCTCGACGATTGCAACGACCTTGGCCTGATCTCGCCGGAACAGCTCGCCGCGGTGGAGCAAGCGCTGGGGCAGGGCGTGCCGTGCGCGCTCCCCGGATTCGAGGGTTGCGCTGTGCTGCGCGCTTCGCTGGCCACGCTCGCCTACGATCGTCGCGATTATGCTCAGCTTCTCGACGATACCCGGTGCTACTGCGCGGCGCTGCGCGCCGGACACGCGCAGGCGGTAGCGGCGGAACGCTGGTCCTACGCTGAGTACCTGCACAACGGCATCGATTCGATCGCCTACGCGAACGTGTTCTGTTGCCTGTCCTTGCTGTGGGGGCTGGATATGGCGACCTTGCGCGCGCGTCCGGCGTTTCGCCAGGTCCTGCGGCTCATCTCCGCGATAGGGCGTCTGCAGAACGATCTGCATGGATGCGACAAGGACAGGTCGGCCGGCGAGGCCGACAACGCGGTGATCTTGCTGCTGCAGCGCTATCCAGCTATGCCTGTGGTGGAGTTCCTCAACGACGAGCTGGCCGGCCATACGCGCATGCTGCACCGGGTGATGGCGGAAGAACGCTTTCCCGCGCCGTGGGGACCATTGATCGAGGCCATGGCGGCCATCCGCGTGCAGTACTACCGGACCTCGACCAGCCGCTACCGCAGCGACGCTGTGAGGGGAGGCCAGCGCGCGCCGGCCTGAACGCGCAGGAGGCGGCGGCGTGCGCGCGCTGCCGTCGGCCCGATCCGACGCAACGCCGCCGCCCGATGGAGCGAGCATGAGCGACACCGCCCTGAGACTGCACGTCCACGACCAGTTCGCCAACGGCCGGCGCTTCCGCATTCTCAACATCGTCGACGACGTCACTAAGGAATACCTGGGCGCCATTCCGGAGACGTCAATCCGGGGCGGCGGGTGGCCCGCGAACTGAAGGAAATCGTTGAGCGACGCGGCAAGCCAGGAATGATCGCGTCCGACCATGGCACCGAGTTCACCTGCAACGCCATGCTGGCCTGGAGCAAGGACACGGTCATCGACTGGCACTTCATCGCGCCGGGAAAGCCGATGCAGAACGGCTTCATCGAGAGATTCATGTATAGACGGCCGCGCGGATGCAAGGGATTTCAGCAGCAATTTGGATATCGGTCGGGTGCGTTCATGTATACGGCCTATCATTGCGACCGATAGCATGGCCGCTCGCCCTGATGGAGATCGCGGATCGAGGCCTCATCAACGGGTCGCGCTTGTTGCGCTTAAAACTCTTCTGTCAATCGGCCCTTTAATTGCGGATTATTGTCAACTCTCTTTTTTTGAAGCCATTCGGCAAGACGGTAGCGCTCGACCTCCCCGTCGGCCCGATTCGGCGCGCGCCAATTGTGCACACAATCGGCGAGAAATGGGGGAGCGTGCTACGACCTGTTCACAGCCCTTTCTGTCGCGGGCCATGTCGCGCCGAGCAGCCGGGAGTTGTTGGCAATCGCTGGAATTATCGGGTAATTTTGCGCAACAGGCGCAACACGATGTCGACGAACAAATGCGGACTAAGTTATTGAAATAATTGGTGATCCCAGCAGAACAAGCACATCAGCCGGTATCAATGGCTTAGATTGGCAAACCGCCCGTTCGGGCAAGATTGATCCGCAAGCGCTTTTTCGCGCACTGGCAATCAAAAGCCGCCGGATGGTGGGCCAAAAATGCGAAGGGCCGCCTCGGCTAAGGCAGCCCCAGATCGCAATCAAAAGTCCAGTAGCCTGGAATTTAGCACCCAGTCTCCCGAGCCGCAATCCGGAACCGCCATGCAAGCTGCCTTCGCCGCTGCCCTGGCGCGGAAGATGGTGCGGCCGTGAGTGCAATTCTCGACAAGGACCGGACCCGGCGAAAGCTCCATCTGTTAACGCGCGCAAATGGCGATCTACGCCTTACCGATCAAGACTTCCGGGTGCTTTGGTATATCGCCGATGCGATCGATCACGAGACCGATCTAGCCCGCCGCAAGCAGGCCACCATCGCTAAAGATCTTGGGAAGAAGGGCGTCCGCGGCGTGCAGTTGAGCCTCGGACGGTTAGCCGAGTTCGGCTACCTCAAGTTCGAGGTCAAGGAAGGCGGGACCTACGTCAATGCCTATCGCCTTCTTCTCGAAGAGGCGAATGTGGGTTCGCCTTCTTCTGACCAGAAGGCGAACAATGGTGAGCCTTTGGATGACCAGAAGGCGAACGTCGGTGCGCTTTCTGCCGGTGCAGTCCCCAAAAAGGCGAACGAGCGTGACGAAAAAGGCGAACCGTCATTCGTACATGATCCCTTATCTGTCCCTGAAGTAGCTGCAGCCGCGCGCGATGACTACGAATTCTATGCGGCGGGGGCGATGCATTGCACTAACTAACCCCCATGCGGCTCGTAGTACGCCCGCATCGCCTTCAGATGCTCTGCCTGCTGGCGGGAGTAGTGCCGGATCGAACGAAGCTCACCGACCATCTGACCGAATGCGAACAGGATGACAGCTGGGATCGAGAAGCACACCGCAGCCAGGAATACTCCCAAGTGGAATAGTAGGTCTGAACCTATGGTCGGTGGTGCTGGAGTGCGAAGCGCGCCAACAAAGACGAGCCACACGACAAACAAATAGACCCCCGAAACAACCTTCAAAAATGTAGCCACCGGTGCCCCCCTTGGCGGCGATCATTCAATCGCAACCAAAGCGCGAGCGCAAGCCGTAGCGCACTAGATCTCGCTTTCCGCAGCAACGGACTTGCGATATGACGGGCGATGCCGCGGAACACAAACCGTACCCTGCCGAATTCGGCAGATCTCTGTTGGTTGCCAAAGACGAGCTATTTGCTGGTCGCCGGATAGTCGTTGCCCTGTCAGCAGGGCCTCGCCTCAGTGGCCGGAAAGGGGTCATCCTTGGACCGGGAGCGACTGCCACCCAAGTCAAGGTGCTCCTAGACGGTGCCAAGGGCTATGTGACCCTGCATGTACCTCGATCTTCTGGAGGATCGTCCCAGGTAGCGCACCGAGGCCGTCGGCTGCCCGCGTTCTGCGCGATTAAGCTGTCTGATGGGCTTTCATGTACGGTCCGAAAAGGCGTGGAGCTTCTTCGTAGAACTTGGTTATCGCCATGAACTCGTCTCCGCGCTTTTTGACCCATGTCGGACGCTCCGGATCGATGAGATTTTGCATCATCGAGTTGGCGAGGTTTAGGTTGATTAGATGCAGACGGATCTTTTCCAGGTATTTCTGAACGTCCTCGCCGAAGAAATAGGGCACGCGATCGATCGCTCGTCCGTACCGAAAGAATAGCTCGTCAGGAGCGGTGCCGCTACGGCATGCCTCACCGACTATCCCTCTAATCTCCTCGAAAATGGCGAGCCGCTTATCAAAGAGATCAAGCACTATCTTTTCGTTCGATGTTTTCCAATTTCGTTCTGCGATATCCGCTTGAACCTTGGCGACCGCGATTTGGCTCTGACCAAGCCGGTAGGCAATCCAGCCAGCAGTAATTGCAGCGAAGACCGTTGCGGCCGGGCCGGCGAAGTCTTTGAAGCGTGCAGGATCGCCCACCAGTAGGCCTACTATCAACCAGAAGGCAGTAGCCACTAGTGCCCCGAGCGCGACTTCAGAGACGCCTTTATGCTTCATCGTCGTGCTCAAGATAGCCCTCGATAAGGCGATCCAGGTCAATCTTTCTAATCGACGCCGCGATCAATCGGTCCACCTTCATATCTATTGGGGCTTTCCACAGAACTCAATCAGATAATTGATTAGAGCTCCCCCAACTCCTGCGGTCTGAAGGTTAGGACGGGTCGAAGCAAATGCGCGAACATTGTCTGCGAGCTGGACGTTTGTCATTTTGCTCTTCGAAATGCAATTGATAATGCGTGCCTGCCTTGGCATCTTGCTCGTCAGAGGCAACGCTAATCAGCGCGTCGTAGAAACCGGCCATGTAGGCAGCGCGGATCTGCGCAGGTAACGACTCCCATCGGAAGTAAGTGAAGTAAACGGCATTCGCAGGCGCGGTGATCGTAAGCGGAGCCGCTACCAATATGATTCTAATCAAATCTGCCTCGTGATGCCGTGGATTAACAACTGATCGCCGTTGCGTCGCCCCGACTCGGGCGAAGATCATCCGCCCAGCAGACGTGCGCCTCAGTTTTCGCGGGGGTGGATCGGATAGTTGGGTCAAGCTCCGGTGCAGCACTCGTTCACAAACTCTGAGGCTAGCCCACCGTTACGGCATCCGCAGCAAGCAGGTCATCGATCAGCTCGGCAAAGCCCTCTCGTACAAGAAAGCGCCGGCTAAATGCCAGGCGCTGATGGTAGGGAATTAGATATCGATCGAAGCGGTCAGATTGAAGTTGGCGTGCCTCGCGCGCCAGCTCGTCCGTTTCAGGTAGGCCTTGTTCCTTGATTGCGACCAGGAGGTCCTTAAGGTCGGCCGCAGATGTTTTTTCGACAAAGACGGCAAAGTTTTCGATCGAAGCCTTTGCGCCCTCTCGACGTAAAGCCAGCACCATTGTCTGAGCGAGGCGTGCACCTGACCAAGGAAATACAATGACGTCCTGACCGTATTGCAGAAAGCGGTGCCTATCGAGATGGTAGTCGCGGTAGGCTTTGCGCCCTTCCTTGATCATAGCTGCTGTTGCCTCATTCACATCGAGGCCTTTCGAGGAATGACCGTCGTAGATCGATTTCATACGCGCAGCAACCAAGCCGCTTGGCGCTTGGGCTGTACCGCCATAACGGGGCGCGCCAGCAGATGAGGCTTTGGTGACCGTCAACCTGCGGCCGGAATCGTTCACGTTCAGAACGCGCCAGCGCCCGCCAGATTCGACGCGACCATAAAGATTTCTGCACCAGGCTTTTCCAGCACCGAGAACTGGGCGATGGTTTGCAGAGGCGCAACGCTGATCATGCATGGACCAGAAAGCGAATTTGCGGCTAAGGCCGCGTCTTAACAGGGCGACGTCATGATCCCCACACCCTATAATTTTGAGCCAGCCCTCACGGATGCTGAGTACGCCAAGCTCGGCGTCCTGGCTTTGCGCTGGTCCCACATCGAGCACATCCTGGGAAATTGCCTGAAAGCCATTCTTCGCCTCACCGATGATGAAGCAGTAATAGTCGTTTTCACCCTGAGTGCAGACCAGCGGGCGGAAAAGATTCACCAGCTGTCGAAGCTTTCCGAATTACCGGCCCCAGCGCAGAAGGCTTTCGATGAACTAAGGCCAATACTAAAAGGCATCCAGTACGTCAGAAATAACGTCGTTCACTCTATCGCTGGGGAGTATGAAGGCGACGACTTCGTCTTTCACCTTCGCTCGAAAAAGCGATCTCTGACCAAAGCCCAGGTATTCAGCACTGAAGAACTAACGAATTATGCCGCACACCTCGTCATCGCCTTCCGCTATGGCTTGGGTTTCAAGGATGGCGCCCCACCGACTGAGTATGCGTGTCCCACGCGCCCTGAGATGCCCGAGTTCCTTCGCTCGATTATCCATTTCAAGCCGTAGACCATTAGCAAGCTAACTCCTTTCAATTACCCATAGTTGTTGCCTCGATTGCGGCTCCAAGTTCGATGTCGTTCAGCCGCGAGAGTCCGCGCCAGATCACGGTACTTCCTGGAGGCGGATCGTTGGCTCGGGCCAAGTATCCTCCGAGCCGCGCGATCTTGACGACATAGTACGAGAGCGTGCTTCGTCGAGAGCAATTACCACCCCGGTCTTTCACCAAATGATCAAGAAGCTTGATTTCGGGATCCGTCAGCGCCGTTTGCGGTATGGCATTCGGCGAGGAGCGATTGAGCATCGTCATCCAGAACACGCGCCAACTCACAATGCAGAAGACCGCGATCAGATTGACCAGACGCTCAGCAGTTCGCAATTTTGAGTCCTCTGCTTTGCAGCCCGATTTGAGGATCTTATGGAAGACTTCGATCTTCCACCTCAACGCGTACCATTCGATCTTCTCGATGGCGTCCGTGCGCGATTGGACCGGGAGATCGGTGAGGAGCTTCCACTCGATTTTCTTTCGCCGCTTCGGCCTTCCCCGCTCTTGAGCATGGATCACGGTCAGAGTGAGTGCGGGATATTTCGTCTGTTTGCCGATCGGCGGCAGGACGCGTATCTTGCGATACCTGATCTCAAGAACGGCGTCGTCGGGATCGCCTTTGTCGTCCTTGACCTTGATCCGATGCAGACCCTTGATCGTAACCTCGTCCATTTCGTCGGCAATTGTATGATTGCCGTCCCCGGCAAGCCGATCAACACAGGTTCGCACCAGGAAATGCGTTCCAACCTCCTCGGCCAGGCAAAACAGCTCATAGATGTCGCTCTCGCGATCACCAATATGAACGCATCGTCCAGGGGCAGCAAGAAGGTCGGTCGATTGCCGTAAATTCTCGAGCCAGCGGATGCTCTCCTTCTGCTCGATCGGCGAGCTATGGCTGATTTTGGGTGACGCGGCCTGATCAGGCGGCGTGGCTTTCAGTGTTCGGAATGACTTCGATTCCGTCGATGAACTTTACACCGGCGATGACTTTCGGC
>NZ_JASAUS010000159.1:0-15640 GCF_029953005.1 Bradyrhizobium sp. Mp27
AGCACGCCTCAAGCACCTTGCGATCTTTCCTCGAAAGGTGGACTTCTCTTGCTTCGGGTATCATCCCGACCTTGAATCACGACTCACGTTCCAAGAAAAGTGGGTACTAGTATCTTCATCTCCTCACTGAACACGAAAAGCGGGCGCTAGCGCCCACTTCAGTGACTTATCCCATAAGCTGGAACCGCTTCGCAGTACCAGCCAGACCTCAGGCCAACTCAAGCATCGGACGTTGTGCCTGGATTCTCATTGCTGTCGATGATTTCCTGGTTCACCTGGCGTCCAGACCGGTCAACCCAGCCCGAGCCTGGTTGTTCATAAATCGTCTGGGCTCCGTCCGAAGTCAATTGATCAAGCGTACGGCCCGCATTCGACTGCGTCACCTTGAGATTGTTCTTACCGTCAAAGCGGTCTCCAAGCCCTTCGACGACCATGGCATTGTCGCCGTTAGTAATGGTCAGCTTCGAGGCCATCGTTTTGCCCTTGCCGATATCAACGGTGTCGACAGTAATCTTCGTGCCGTCGTCGAGCTGGAAAGTCATGTTCTTCTTGAAGTCAAAGTCGACCTTGCCGTCACCGTCGGCATCGACGTGGGGATCGCCTTTAATCGAGGTGATCTTGCCTGTTTGACTGTTACGAATGAGCACTGTTCCGTCATTTTCGTCGACCAAGATCGAATACTTATCACCAAGCTTGATCTCAGCCTTGCCGTCCCTGACCTCATGTGACCACACTGGCGCCGGCTGAGAAGACTGCGTGGGCACCTGGGCAGCCGCAACAGGCACCATCGCAAGAGGCGGCGGCGGAGGAGGAACGAAGAAGACGGGCGCCGTAGAGGTGGGCGCTCCGCTTGCATACTGGTAGTTGCCCGGCCCACGCCCTTGCTCGCCGTCGTCGATACTCGCCTGATTCACGGCGCGTCCGGCGCCATCGACCCATCCCTGTCCACTCTCATGGATCGTTTGGGCACCATCAGACGTCAACTCGTCAAGGGTCATCCCAGCGTTGGACTGCGTCACCCTCAGATTGTTTTTGCCATCCTTGTCGTCGCCGAGTCCCTCGACAACGATCGCGTTGTGGCCGTTCGTAATCGTAAGCTTTGAAGAGATGGCCTGGCCATTGCCGTAGTCGACATTATTCACAGTAATCTTCGTGCCGTCGTCGAGCTGAAACGTCATATCCTTCTTGAAATCGAAGTCATCCTTGCCGTCTCCGTCGGCATCAACGTGCGGGTCGCCATGAATGACCGTGACATGGCCGGTCTGGTTGTTGCGGACTGTCCACGTGCCATCCTTCTCATTGGCCGTAATCGTATACTTGTCCCCAAGGTTGATCGTGGCCTTGCCATCCTTGACCTCATGCGTCCACACCGGATCCACAGCAGGCTCGGCATTCTGATTCAGCTGGCTCATCAGCATGGTGGAAGGAGGAGGCGCCATCATGTACGCCTGCGTCGTAACGACGGCTGGCGCCACGACGACCGGAACGACACTCCCAACGGCCGTACCGACGAGGGCTGGTGAGGCTACCGGCAAGTACTGGTAGCTCGCCGGGGCATATTGCCCCAACATGGCGTTGAAGGTGGGAGTGACAACAGCGCCCTCCGGCGCCACTCCGTTCATCGAGTCGGGCGCACCCACCACTGGCAGGCCAGCCACGGGAAGATACTGCATTTAGTTCACTCCTGTTGCATAGACGACATCTGTAAAACTGTGAGCGTTACGCGCATAGTCACCCAAGATCCGCCGCTTCAGATCTGCATGAGAGCGCCTGATCAGCTCATCCGAACGAACGACTAATTCCCTTGCCAGAAACCGGCAGCCTATGGAGATCCTCTCTCGCCCCATCACCGTAACCGCACGAGCACATCACGCGCATTCAACTCACAGATACGGTAGCCCGAACACCTGTCGAAAAGCTGACGATGATCAGCGAGCCAAGCCGCACGCACTTTGGCATCGATCGGATGTCCGAAACGCATCCTTCGCTGAACGTATCGCAAGATTTAATATTCCCTCCTGGCAAGATTCGTCTGGTACCAGCGGTGCTCCCATGTCTTCAGGCAAATGACACGACGTTGCCGGTTATCAGCCAATCATCTCATCCTCACCGCAATCAGCGCTCCCGCCGGAACTGCACATCATCTGCGAGGAGCGATCAACAGCTTGAACTCTCGCTGCATTTTCCCAGGCATCAAGACTTCGCGAAAGGTGAGCTTTCGCAAGCCGCCATCTTAGCCAAACGGGACAAGCGAGGGCTGAGATCCGCACGGCTCGATGACCTTATCCCGCTTCCGTGCTCCACCCTACAAGCCACGCGCCTGCGAAGGTTCCGCCAAGTCAAATCATTCCTGAACGCGCAGCTAAGCACGGCTCAACTCGCCTTCATCCAAGCCGGCTATAGGGCTGGGAGCGACAGGGCGATCCGATGATTGCGAGCAGATGCAAGCCTGCCGCAAAATATCACTCGCCTCAACGTGAGGCTCGTCAGCTTTTCGAAAGCTAGCGCCCCTAGCATGAGGCCGCTGAAGCTAGGCGAACAGTCGTCTGCGCAACAAGACGAACATAGGAGAACGCAATGATCGGAGAAATGATTGGAAGCGCCGCCGGCGGTTACCTAGGCGGCCCGGCCGGAGCGGCAATTGGTTCGGCACTGGGCGGGACCGTGGACAAGGTCTTTGACAAGGTGGTCCACACCTTGGTGCCCGACGAGGGTCACCATGATAAGGCCGAAGACCACAAAGACGCCGGCGAAAAGACCGAGGTGCAATCCAAGCACGACACTGCCTGCAAGAGCCCGGAGCTGAGCCTCGGGCTCAGCACGCTCGGCGGTACGCCCATGTTCCTTTCCATTCCTGCGATCGTCTCGCCGGCCCGCACCTCGTAACAAATCAGAACCAGCGTTATCCCAAAAGAAAGGCAAATAGACATGGCGGTTGACAATGTTGGCGGAAATGGCGGCGCTGCTGGTGCCCAGCAGACCGGCGATAGCGGCTTCCAGAACCAGATGGCTGAATTCGAGCGTGTGAGCCAGAAGGTTCAGGCCCAGGCCGTGGCAATGCGCAGAATTACGACCGAACTCTCGTCCGAGAAGAAGGTCGCCGACGAGCGCGTCCAGTAATTCTGCAAGACGGGTGGCTCACCGCAGTTGCTGCCGTCGCCGCGCTGTGAATGACGAAGTCTGGATGAGCCGTACGGCACCGCCGTACGGCTTCTCTCGTTATTCGGGGGATTATCGTGAACGACTCTGTTTCGCTTGAGTTCGAGGTGCTTTCGGGGGTCTATACCGGGCTCAAAGGAAAGACGGCGGGCGGCGAGAGCATTGTGGGCAGCGGCCTCGATGCGGACATGATCTTCGTTGAACAAGGGCTCGAACCGCATCATCTTCGCGTCATCCCGCAGCGCGATTCGATCGAGCTCGAAGCGCTCGCTGCCAGAATCAGCATTGACCGTCACGCTAGCATTGCAACAGGTGAGCGCGTCAGAGTGCCGCTTCCCGCGATCATTCATGCCGGCGCGATGTCCATCCGCTGGTCGGCAGAGGATTTCCAACCAATTGCTTCGAGCAAGCGATCTCGCCGCTCGATCGTGGCACTCAGCCTGATCTTGCTCAGCTCTGTCGCGATCGGCACCGTCTCAATCATCTTTGCCCCCGGCGATAGGGCGGTGGCGCCAAGCACCGGATCATCGCACGCGGTCGAAATTGCCGCTAAACCAACCGTCGATCATTTTGACGCGAGAGCTGCTGATGAAATGGCCGCATCACTGCGCCAACAGATCGAACGAGAGGGCCTTCCTGACGTCAAGATCGGGCACGGGCCCGGCGTCGTGACCGCGGAAGGGACGATTGCGCCGGACCTCGTCGCAAAATGGAAAGAAATCCAGCAATGGTTCGATCGTCAAAGCAATGGTACCCCGACCCTTGTGAACGCTGTCGCGGTGAAAGAGGAAAAGATGCCGTCTTCGATTGCTGTCCAAGCCGTCTGGCGCGGAAGCGAACCTTATCTGCTTATTGCCGGGCAGAAGTATTTCGTCGGCGCGCTCTTAAGTAATGGATGGACCGTTGATCGAATCGAGGATGGACGAGTTCTGCTCAGCCGCAACGGCCGATCTGCCGCTTTGCCCTATTAAGGTCTCTACCCTGCAAAAGAGAAGGAGAAGGCTATGGCTAGGCTGCCTCAGAACTCCGTAGGGCCCGGCAACTCATCGCAGGGGTTAGATGCGGGCCAGCACGCACCAGTCATCGGCTCGCCTCCTTCGCGAGGTGATAAGCTCGAAGTCGGAGGCGCCCATGCGGATAGCGGCACGAAGCGGGCGTCGTGGCAGGATGCGGCTTCGTATGATCTGCCAATTGATGGCGCGAGCGAAGCGGCGCTCGGGGTCGATTCCGTCGGCGCCATCTCACGCGTCACTTTATTCGAAAGCGAAGCAGGAGCGAATGAGGTAGATGCACGCGCGAGATTGGCTTCGCTTTATGGTCCCAATCTGTCCCGCGGACTACTCTCCTTCGTAGTTCCGCGCCTTCGTCATCCCGACGTACTGCGCGCTGACAAGCATGGTGTTCTTCTGGAACGCTTGACGCGAACATTGGAGGCGACGCCGGAAGACAAGACGGCGCGAGAGTGCTTGGCAATCCTGCAGCAGGAGCTGCAGCGGTTACTAATGCTCCGACAAAACCAAAACAGCTTAATCAAGGGTTAGCCATGGCCGATCCTGATGGATTGCATCGCGTCGCCGTTCCCCTGGCTCCAGGAGTCTCAAAATCCGGCGATATTCCGTCGATCTCCGGGCCAGAGCGCGACCTGCTTTGCGCACTCTCATATGTCCATCTCGCGTGCGGGCAGAGCGCACACAGCCTGGCTCTGTTGCGAATTGCAGCTCGCGAGCATTCCAACGACGTCGGTCTACTCCGCATTCTAGCCTACACGCTCATCGCCGAGGGCCTCGGCGAGGAAGCACTCCATGTGCTGGACCGGCTGGACGCACTTGATACGCAACCCTCTTCTCGCATACCGATGACGCTGTTGCGCAGTCACGCGCTACGGCACGCTGGCCGCATGGCCGAGGCTCGCGAGGTCTTCCAGACCTATGTGTCATTGCGCGCGAGTACAGCCCTCATCCGAAAGCAATAGGGATCTATCATGGCCAATACCTTGCGCGGCTTTGTCGTGCGCGCTCCGGCCCATCCGGATTTCATGGTTGCCTTGATGCTGCTTCTAGCGATCGGCATGATGATCATGCCAATCCCAATCATCGTGATCGACATGCTGATCGGCTTCAATCTTGGCTTTGCCATATTGCTGCTGATGGTTGCCCTCTATCTCAGCACACCGCTTGATTTCTCGTCCTTGCCGGGCGTCATCCTGATCTCCACCGTATTTCGGCTGGCGCTGACGATTGCAACAACACGGCTGATCCTCGCCGAAGGCGACGCGGGCAGCATCATTCACACCTTCGGCGACTTCGTCATTTCAGGGAATATTGCGGTCGGAATTGTCATATTCTTGATCGTGACCATGGTCCAATTCATGGTTCTTGCCAAGGGTGCCGAACGCGTCGCAGAGGTGTCTGCGCGCTTCACGCTTGACGCGCTACCAGGCAAGCAGATGGCGATCGATGCGGAGCTACGCAACAGCCACATCGATCAACACGAAGCACGCCGCCGACGTGCCGCCTTGGAACAAGAGAGTCAGCTTCATGGCGCTATGGATGGTGCCATGAAGTTCGTTAAGGGAGACGCGATCGCCGGGCTGATCGTGATCTGCATCAATATGCTTGGCGGAATAAGCATCGGCCTGCTCTCCAAGGGCATGTCGCTCGATGAAGCGCTGCATCAATATACTCTTTTGACGATTGGTGATGCGCTCATTTCGCAGATTCCGGCGCTGCTGCTGTCAATTACCGCCGCGACCATTGTCACGCGCGTCAACGGACCCTCCAAACTCAGACTCGGCGCCGATATCGTTCACCAACTTACCGCAAGTACGGAGGCACTTAGGCTAGCCGCTTGCGTCTTGGTATTCATGGGGCTCGTTCCTGGCTTTCCTTTGCCCCCGTTTGCCGTGCTGGCCGTCCTGTTCGCTGCCGCAAGCTACGTCAAGGTCGGCCCCAAAGACGACAAGCCTGCCGCCAAAATAGGAGCTAGCGCCGCGGCATCGGCGCCGGTTCCTGCAGCGGTCCAAAAGCAGGCCGCACATGCGGAAGCGCTTCCGATCGCGTTGTTCCTTGCACCAAACCTGACGGATTCGATCGACAAAGACGAGCTGGAAGAGAGCATTTCGCGTGTTTCAAGGCTCGTGTCGGCGGACCTTGGCATCACCATTCCGCGGATCCCTGCCCAGATTGGCGACAGCTTGTCCTCGTCGCAGTTCAGGGTCGATGTCGATAGTGTGCCAGTTGAGCGTGATGTGATCAATCCCGGGCACTTGGCACTCAACGACGATGTCGCGAACATCGAATTGAGCGGCATCCCCTTTCAACAAGACCCTGAAACGAATCGGGTCTGGATCGAAGAACGGCATGCAGCGGCTCTCAAGGCCGCCGGAATCGGATATCATCGGCTAAGCGAAGTTCTTGCCTTACGTCTCCATTCCACATTGACGCGCTTTGCACAGCGCCTGGTCGGTATTCAGGAAACCCGCCAATTGCTCGCTCGGATGGAGCAGGAATACCCTGATCTGGTGAAGGAGGTACTGCGTACGGCCACCGTCCCTCGGATCGCCGAGGTCCTGCGCCGCTTGCTCGATGAAGGCATTCCAATCCGCAATACCCGCTTGCTTCTGGAGGCATTGGCAGAATGGAGCGAGCGCGAGCAAAACGCCGTCCTGCTCACCGAGTATGTTCGTGCTACCTTAAAACGCCAAATCTGCTTCCGGTATGCTAATGCCCATCGCGTCGTGGTCGCCTTTATCATCGAGCGTGAGAGCGAGGAAATCATCCGCGGCGCAGTACGGGAAACGGCCGTAGGCCCATATCTCGTCTTGGATGAATGGCAGAGCGAAAAGCTGCTTGCACAATTTCGTCAGATTCATGCGACCATCGCGCAAAGTAAGAGCCAGCCTGTCGTCCTCGGTTCGATGGATATCCGGCGTTTCGTGCGCGGTTTTCTCACGCGCAACGGAATCGACTTGCCTGTTCTGTCCTATCAAGATCTCGCCGCGGACTTCACGGTCCGGCCGATCGGATCCGTCAAGCTTCCAAAGGCGCCTTCCTCAGGAGGGCTCCTAACAGCTGCAAGCTAAGAGTGCGCAGCACTACCTTGTGAGTAGCCGATGAAATCTAATGACACCAGCTTCCGCCGATATCTGTGCTCCGCCAGTCCAAGGCTGCGGCCGGCTCTGCTTGCGATGCTGACTGTTGTGCTGCTCGCTGGTTGCGCTACCGCAGACAAACATGGCCTTTCACCGCAGCAGAGGTCCGCATCAGACCTCGCAGACAGCGAAGAGATCGACCCCGCCGCGCGCGAGCGCATTTCGCACGCGCTTGGCCGAGATGCTGATGAAGGGGCTCTGCGCGACGCATTGAAGCAACAGCCGAACAACATTGATGCGGCTATTCCTCTTGCGCGAGCCCTGCTGGCACGCAACTGTCCGAATGATGCGCTTGAGGTGCTCGACGGCGTGTTATTGGCAACCCCTGGCGACCTGCGCGCATTAAATGCCAAAGCAGTTGTTCTCGATCACGAGGGCCGTCATCAGGAAGCCCAAGAGCTATACCGCCAAGCTCTCGCGGCGGAACCTGCAAACCCGATGCTGCGCAACAATTTCGGACTGTCCCTCGCCCTTCAAGGCAAGATGGACGCCGGCGATGCCAGCGCAGCACCTCAGGCGGGCAGCCGGAAAGCATTGGCTCGTTCAAGATAAGGCGATCAAGAGCGGGCAGGAATAGCGAAGCGTGATGCTTAGCTGTCAGCTTGCCGACAGCTAGGCTTACTATGAGCGCGGAACCCCACTCCGGCGCGGCCTCGCCGACATAACAGGACGTGTTATGTTTCAAAACACTAAAGCTCTATCTAACAGCGAACGTGCGTCCGAGCTCGATGAAATGGGAACGAGCTCGGACGATGGCTCCCACACGGATAGCCAAAGATTCTTGGATGTATTCTCTGCTCTGAGTTTGGCGCCATCGAGCTGCTCCGTTGATGCATCTTTGGCAGCAGTCCCGCCATACGCGCTGGTTGACGAGCGGCCGGTGGTTGAGATCTCAAAATCTTCGTTTGAGAATAAGCTGGCAGATTTTTATGGAGGAGACATAGAGGATATTGCTGCCAATCCGCAGCGATACTCGCGCTGGGTTTCCGAAAAGGCTCACGCACAGCGGACACTGCATTTCGCTTCGGCACGAAGTCTATTTCGGAGAAATCGTGCTTTTTCAGCTATCAGCTTGGGAACAAGAGCGTCGGGCTTCTGAGAACGGAACCCGGAGGCCGCATGAGTGAGCTGTTCAAGGGCAACAATGATTGGCGCCATCAATTTCCTGGACGAGATGAAATCACCTCAACAATAGCTTTCCGGGTTACTCATCCGCTCGTCGAGAACGCGGGCGATATCTTGCTTGAACATCAGCTCCAGATCGACGGAAACAAACCGCTCGTTCTCTCCCACTCTTCCAATCCGGAAGCGAAAGCCCGCGCGGCAGCGTTGGGCTTTCTTGAGGTTAGTGACTCGATGATGGTGCTAGATCCCACCAAGCACGATGACAAATGGAAGAACGAAGGCGGCAATTGGCAGCGGGCGGGTAAGCCGCCTTTGTATCTTGCCGCGACTGAAGACAACAGCGGCAATGCCAAGTATACCGAGAGTGTAGCGAAGCCCGCGAACGATCCGTATGATGAGGAATATGACTTTTTGTAGAGCCTACAGGCATCACACGAAGAGCAATTGGCCGGATCGGCGGGGCAAGATCAGGCCTCCATCTCATTTCCTGCTGCATGTACTCTTGAGCACCGACATCTTTTCCGTATCCGCAGGCGGAGTTGGACTGCGCTGTGGGTCCTTTCGTCTGGCGGAATCAAGCCGGACGAGCAGCAGATCGATTATCTCTCGGACTCCGCAGCCTCGTGTTCCTCCTGATCTGCAGCTTGCGCCAGCAAAGAGCCTCCTTGTATCAGCCGAAATGACGCGGTCTATCGGCACTGCGAAGCTACAGCGCGCGATGGCGGCGCACGATCTCCATGACACCCGGTCCTGCCATGTGAGGATCTCCTCCTCTGCCTTCCCGGGAAAAAACTTGCTCGCAAACCGTTTTCAGCCCTTTAGCCGCCGGCAGCGGACGGCATGATTGGTTGGCAGAATCTTGCCGGCATGAACGTCCTCCGGGAGGATCACATCCTCATCAAACCCGCTCGGCACTGCTACATCCACGCCCTTCTGGCATCTTGTCGTTCAGATAAGAGAGAGGAGAAATAGCGAAGTAGTTAACATGCGCCAACCAGGCTCCGGCTTGCAACCGCAAATCACATGACCGCGATCTGCGGTGCCCTTGGTATCCTTAATCTGAGTGACTTGTTGGCAGGTGATTTAAGGACGGTGAGCGGTGCGCTCGGCTTCCCTTTGCCTTACGTAAACCGCGACGGCCGGCAAGTGACTTCCACTGTCTCATCGAAGCTATCGCTGAGCATTTGTTTACCTCGCGCGTCAACAACCGATGGGCTTTTGCGGCAAATCTTCTCAATCGCGCTCCCCCGCGGCACCTGATGCGCGCGGCCGATAACCTACGCTGTTGTCGCACGTTCATCCTGGACTACTTCGGCGCAGTGTACTCAGAGGAGCTGCTCGCTGGCAGACAAATCGTCAAGCCGCTCATCGTGTAGAGCGAGATGTGTGACGGCAAGCTGCTGAGTGTTGTGCCAGCGTATATCGCGCTTGATCTACCCCCAAATCTCCAGAGACGCCAAGTTCTCCTGAGACGTTGTGCGCAAGGTTGTGTTCATGACATGTCGACGGTTACATTTGGCCACCTGAAGCCTTGGACTCGACGACGCGCACCACTCCGGCGGTTAGCGTCTATGCCGGCACGGTCAGATCAGATCGAGCAGCATGCTTCACGCTTCAGAACGACCTGCAGGTGGTTGTGATCCAGGATCATCGCACACCAGTCGTCACTCAGATGATCTGGTATAAGGTCGGTTCCGCGGATGAACCGCCCGGCAAATCGGGGCTTGCGCATTTCCTCGAACACCTGATGTTCAAGGGTACCTCCAAACATCCGGCGGATGAATTCTCCAAGGCCGTGCTGCGCGCCAGCGGCTACCAGAACGCCTTTACCGGGTTCGACTTCACCAGCTACTTCCAGCACGTGCCTCGAGAGCACCTCGGCAAGATGATGGAATTTGAAGCCGACCGCATGACCGGTCTCGTTCTCAAGGACGAGAACGTGCTCTCCGAGCGAGACGTCGTGCTGGAGGAATTCAATATGAGGGTCGCCAACCATCCAGGTAACCGGCTTGCTGAGCAGATGATGGCGGCGCTTTACCTCAACCACCCCTACGGCCACCCTATTATCGCGTGGCGCCAGGAAATCGAAAAGCTTACCCGAGAGGACGCGCTTGCCTTCTACCGGCGCTTCTATGCACCTAACAACGCGATCCTGATTGTCGCTGGCGACGTAGCCACCAAGGAAATGCGCTCCATGGTGAAGGAGACGTTTGGCGGCATCCCCGCGCAACCTTCGATTCCCAAGGAACGCCTGCGGCCGCAGGAACCGCCGCCGGCCGCGCAGCGCAGAGTGACACTGGCCGATGCCCGCGTCGAGCAGCCGGCCCTGCGCCGCTATTATCTCGTACCCTCGACTCGCAGCGCGGCCGCGGGCGAGGGTCCAGCGCTTGAGGTGCTCGAGCAGTTGATGGGCGGCGGCATTAACTCATATCTCTATCTCTCGCTGGTTGTCGAAAAGCAGCTCGCGGTCACCGCCAGGGCGAGCTACCACTCTGCCGCGCTCGATCCATCGCTATTCGAGATTTCCGTCATACCAAAGCCTGGCGCCAACCTCAGCCTGATCGAGCGCTGCATCGACGAGGTAATCGCCGGTATTGCCCGTAATCCCGCGAGTGCCGAAGATCTCCAGCGGGCGAAGACGCGGCTAACCGCGCAAGTCGCCTACGCCCAAGACAGTCAGGAACTGCTCGCTCACTGGTATGGCCGCGCCCTGACGACGGGACTATGCATCGAGGATGTACAACGCTGGCCGGACGACATCCGAGCGGTCGGCGCACCGCAGGTGCATGAGGCCGCGCGGATATGGCTCGACAAGAAACGAGCGGTAACCGGCTATCTCGTCAAAGAGTCTACCCCGCAACACTGGGAGACGCTCTAGTGATCCATCCTTGCACTCGACGCGGGATCCTCCTTGGAGGAGCCTCCCTCTCCATGGCGGTGCTCGCTTCGTCAAATTCGCATGCCGCACCACGATCACTGGACCGGACCAGGATCAAGCGTTTGATTTCGTCTTGCGGCATAGAAGCCTGGTTCGTGCAGGACTCCACTGTCCCATTGATCTCGATGGAATATGCCTTCACCGGCGGCGCGGCTCAGGATCCCGCTCAAAGACCTGGCGTAGCCCACATGGTTTCTGGGCTGCTCAAGGAAGGTTCCGGCAAATTTGACTTCAAGACCTTTCATCAGCGGCTGGACCGCCATGCCATTGAGCTGCGTTTTCACGTGACCCATGATCACTTCCGCGGTGCCTTGCGCACGATCAATGACAGCGCGGAGGAGGCCTTCGAGCTTTTACGGATCGCGCTAACCTCGCCGCGTTTTGAGGCCGCCGACGTCGAACGGAACCGTGCCGCTGTGCTTGCGCGCCTTCGGCACGACTCAACCGATCCTTCGTCGCTGGCTCGCCGCAAGTTCCTCGAAGTCGCTTTTGGGGATCATCCCTATGCTCGCCCAGTCGATGGCTACTTGGAAAGCGTGCCGAAGATAGAGGCCGAGGATCTCAAGGGTTATGTCCGGCGCGTCATTGCAAAAAGACACGTTCAAAATCGCGGTGGTCGGCGGGGTCGATCCAGGGGCCGTCTGCAAGCTGCTCGATAAGACCTTTGGCAGCCTGCCGAGCAACGCGGAAGCGATGCCGGTCGCCGACGTCATCGCAGCAAAGCCGCCGCAGCGGGTCTTTATTCAGCTCGATGTGCCGCAGACAGTTGTGACTTTTGGCGGTCCAGCCGTCCGTCGCAGCGAGCCGGGTTTCATGCCCGCCTGTATCGTCAACCACATTCTCGGCGGCGGCGGCCTGACGTCACGCCTGTTCCGCGAAGTCCGCGAGAAGCGCGGACTGGCTTATTCAGTCCGTGAGCAGCTTGTCTGGCTGGATCATTCAGCCATGTTTCTCGGTACCAGCGGCACCTGCGCCGATCGGGCCGGCGAAACGGTTGAAGAAATCGAGAAGCAGGTCCGACAGATCGCCGCGGAAGGACCGACTCAGCAGGAGCTCGATGACGCAAAGTCCTACCTGAAGGGCTCGCAACTGGTAGCTCTCAACACATCATCAAAACTGGCGCGAACGCTACTGCAGCATCAGCTTGACAAGTTGCCTATCGACTATCTCGAAAACCAGAATGCCGTCGTCGATGCGGTGACGCTGGAAGACGCCAAAGAGAGCAGCGCAGCGGCTGTGGGGCGGGGGTCTGCTCACAATTATCGTCGGCCGCGCCCCAAAGGACGCAGCGCAGGCGGCCATTGTGCCGTCCAGGACTACACCCCCGCCGGGCGCCGATCAGCTAGACACCGGCCCGACGACGCCGCCCAATTTATTTTCTAGCAGCCCATGTGCTTAGCTCTCGCGCGCAGAGAGGCCTTTAGCCACTCACCTTTAGCTCGTGGAGATATTCCTCGGCATGCCGAAAAGACGGCGATCTGATCCAGTAGACCTTTGATGGTCTGCGAAGCCATAGTCGGACCGCCTAGCATCCCCCCGATTTGCGCTTTCATCGAGCTCGCAATCTGACGCTACGTAAGACTCGGTCTCCCATTAAAATTTGATAGCGGCAGCGACAGCATCCATAGCGAACCTACGGCAATCCAACGATCACCATGGGCAGACTTTGATTCTTGCCCCGCATATTCCAGCCGCACACAAACCTCACGTAAATCACCAGTACAAGTGATTACTCCCATTGCCGGAGCTGCATCATCACGCGACGTTACTCGCTAGATGTTGAAAACGCTTATCAGTTGCAGAGCTCTCGCATCGGCGGTTCATTGCCCCTTCTTTCCGCCATGTTCGCACCCAAAGCAGTGACGCGCCGATAGCGCACTTTGCGCGCGGCAATAGCAAGAGCTCAGGAGATGTTTCTATGGTGAAGCCAGTGGTAATTGTAGTCGGTGCGGACAAGGGAGGAGTCGGCAAGACGACCGTATCACGAACGCTACTGGACTACTTTAGCGTCAATAACGTGCAAATACGCGCGTTCGACACGGAGTCGCCCCGGGGAACGCTGAAGCGCTTTTACCCCGGGATCACTGAGATCGTCGACATGACTGCGACGGCGGACCAGATGAAGATCTTCGATACCTTGAACTCAGGGCTGTCCGTCACTGTCATCGATGCTCGCGCAGGCCTACTGTCCTCTGCGCTGGCTTCCTTGCGCAACATCGGCTTTCTGGACTCGGCACGGTCTGGCCAGATCACATTTGCCGTGTTCCACATCCTGGGATCATCTATCGCGTCGCTAGACGAGATCGAGGAAACCGCGACTTTCATGACCGGTGCAAAGTACTACCTGGTCAAGAACTTCATCAACGACACTCAATTCTTCCAGTGGGATCAAGCCACTTATAATTCCTATTTTCATCGCATCAAACATGCGACTGAGTTGACCATCCCGAAGCTTAACGAGATGGCGTATGAGCAGGTGGAAGTCGCGTCCGTCCCGTTCATAGACTTCGTCGCGAACAAGGGACGCAATGATGAACCTGCGAACAACTCCTTCGTGCTGCGCGGCTATGTCCGGCACTGGCTGGCAAATGTCTGGAGCGAATTTGATCGCATCAACTTGACGGAATTGGCCGGGGCCAAGTCCGCCACCCGGGCCGGCGAGAAGTAGCCGTATATCCGGCAAGCTCGAGCCCACGCACGGAACGAAATTGATCTGCTGGCTATGTTAGCGACCCCCATCTACATCATCTGCTCACCTAGCCCGCAGGTCGGTAAAACCCTCATCGCTCGGGCCATGAGCGAGTTCTTGCTGCTGAAAGACGGTACAACGCTGTCGTTTGACGTCAACTTGAAAGAGCCATCATTGCTCGACTACCTGCCCAACATCACGGAGACCGCGGATGTGATCGACACATACGGCAAGATGCAGCTGATGGACCCTCTCATCGTTCACGATCGTGTACCCAAAGTAATCGATCTCGGCTTTCACGCCTTCGACGAATTCTTCAAGATGTGCGAGGAGATTGGCTTCGTCAAGGAGACGGCGCGGTGCTGTGTCACCCCTGTCGTACTCTTCGTCGCGGGCGCAGATCGCATCTCCTTTCGTGGTTACGAGATGCTGCGGCGGCGAATTCCCCCGGCCTCGCTGGTCATCATCCACAATGAATTCGCACTGCGCGGCGGATTACCTGAAGCGATGGACGGCGATCGGGTGATTCGAATTTCCGCACTACCGCTGTTCCTTAAGAGATATATAGATCGGCTTGGCTTTTCCTTCACTGGGTATCTGCGCAACGAGAAGGACTGGTCCACCGAGCTGCATCAATGGATCCGGCGGAATTACGGCATGTTTCGCGATCTGGATTCGAGTGTGACGCTGCGAAGGTGGGATCGGCCGCGGGGGACGGACATCGGTAGCCTACGTTGCACGAGGGCGACTTGAAGAGATCGGTCTGATCCCCCATCTATTTGTCTGGCCTATGAGAGGCCGTTGAGCGCTGAGTTCAACGGCGCTCGCAACGTGAACGCATTGCGTTTTGCTAATCTTCTCTTGGATGTCCATCCTATACCATGATCGTCCGCACGGACGCACGGGCGCAATTAACAGAGCTCATTCGGCAATGGCTCATGCAGACAGTCCGTCATGCAGGCAGTCCGTCCCGGAAGGCGTCGATTAAATTTTGACTTTTGTGACCGGCGAGGCGGATCGACGGACCCTCCTTCGGAGGTGCGCTCATAGCTGAAGGCCGAGCTTCCCGAGGACCTGATGCAGGAGCGCGCTTTTGATCGCGCGGGCAATCTCGTTTCGTATCTGGCGCCGAGGACCGGCTCGGCATCGGCATCGCCCGTCAGACCATGCTCAGCCAGTCGCTCATCCAAGCGGGTTTCAAATTGTACACCCATCACGCCGACGAGCCGCTCCTGCATTTCAGCATAATCTTGGGGTACCATACGCCTCACCACGCTTTCCATGGTTGCCATCGCGTCGCTAAATAGTCCCGAAATTCCGCCGCTTCCCGTCCCGCGCCGACGCCTCGGCCCTGGCCACATCGGCCTCGGTCACTTGAGACACATTCATGAAGCGCATGTCGGGAGCGTTGTGCCGCAGCTCCAGGGCGTCCCGCAGCTGGGCTTGGTAGGCAAGATAAACCTCGATCTCAGAGCTGGCCCCGCAAATTCGGACAGTAGCTTGAGTGGATTTTCTGCCTGACAGCGGCGAGGATTCTTGCTGCGAATCAGGAGCGAAGATGACGAAGAAGAGCCGCCGG
>NZ_JASAUS010000160.1:0-15098 GCF_029953005.1 Bradyrhizobium sp. Mp27
CACGCCTCAAGCACCTTGCGATCTTTCCTCGAAAGGTGGACTTCTCTTGCTTCGGGTATCATCCCGACCTTGAATCACGACTCACGTTCCAAGAAAAGTGGGTACTAGCACAATCATGCGCGTAGACGCAGCGCCTCGACCAGTGACTTGAACGCACGGGCATATTCCGCCCCTGCCCTTGCGATATCCGCGCGCCCGGCGCAGGCGACCGCCGCCTCCGTCACCGCGCCGAGCAGCAGCCGCGCCAGCGGCTCGACCGGTTGCTCGGCGATGAGGCCGGCCTCCATCGCCACCGACAGCGCGCGCGGCATCTTGCCGCCAAAATGCTGCGCGTCGATCTCGCGCCAGCGCTCCCAGCCGAGCACGGCCGGGCCGTCGCGCAGGATGATCTGACCTGTCGGGCCCTTGGCGGTCGCCGCAAAGTAATGCTGGGTGCCGGCGACCATCGCGGCGAGCACGTCCTTCTCGGCGCGCGCGGTCCGGTCGATCTCGGCGACGAGATCGCGCGAGACAGAATCGAACACCGCTTCGAAGACCGCCTCCTTGGTCTTGAAGTGATGATAGACCGCGCCCTTGGCGACGCCCGCGGCCTCCGCGATGTCGTCCATGGTGGTCGCGGCAAAGCCCTGCGTCCCGAACAGGCGGCGCGCCGCCGTCAGGATCGCCTCCGATGTCGCCGCCCGCCGCTCCGCCTGCTTTGCCATGGCTCCCGTCTAGTCCAATTCGTCGCACCCGGCCAGTTGACTTTTTGACTACCGGTCGGTATTTACCGACTATCAGTCGGTTTTAATCGTGAGGTGTGCCATGCCGAGCCGTGATGTCGTTGAAGCCTTTGCCAAGCGGCTGGAGAACGGGGAGTTTATCGAAGCGATCGAGCAGTACTATACGCCCGACGCCGCGACCTATGAGAACAACGCCGCCCCGACGGTCGGCCGCGACAAGCTCGTCGCCAAGGAGCGCGGCGTGCTGGCGGCCTCCAGGGAGGTGAAGGCCGTCCGCATCGGGCCGAGCCTGATCGAGGGCGATCACGTCGCGACACGCTGGCGGTTCAGCTTCACCAATGCCGAAGGCGCCATCCGAGCGCTGGATGAGATCGCGTGGCAGACCTGGCAGGGCGATCAGCTGATCGAAGAACGGTTCTATTATGATCCGAAGCAGCTCGGGCGGTGACGTTCGGCACATTTGGCAACAGAGCGGGCTGGCAGCCTCCTCGCGGCCATCCTTCGAGACGCCCGCCTTCAGCGGGCTCCTCAGGATGAGGTCTGCTCCGCGGCAACATCTTAGACCCTCATGGTGAGGAGCGCCGCCTTGCGGCGCGTCTCGAACCATGAAGGCCGAGCGCGTTCTGCGATCGGCCCACTGTTACAGCCGTAACGCGGAGCGCCGCATTTGTATCGATTTGTTATCGATACCCTCGCTTGAACACGCAGAAGTGGCCATGGCGATCGTGGCCAGCGGGGATAATTCATATTTCGTCAAAGGTTTGCAGCGAATCCTCCTGATCGAGCCGGACAAACGGCCCATGCTGCTAGGCTCTCGAATGCGGACTCAAACGACCAGCTATTTCGCGCGGCTGTTCGCCGGCGATCTGTCGGCCTTTGGCGGTCCTGCAACCGACGAAGCCGTCGCCGGACATATCCGCGCCGATCAGATGTCACTGGTGCTCGGCTACTCCGTCGGCATCATGCTTGCCAATGCCTGCAACGCAGCCGTGCTCGCGATCGCGCTCTGGCATTCGCCGGACTGGAAGTTTGCGTTGGCCTGGGCCGCGATCGTGGCCGGCGCCGCGATCGCGTTCGGCCTGCAATCCCACGCCTCGCGCCGGATCACAAAACCGCAATTCGTTTCGCGCCGAGCCATGCATCGGCTGGTGCGCAACGCCTTCGTGCTCGGCGTTGCCTGGGGCATCGTCCCGGTCGCCTTCTTCGCGAATGCCGCGACCGGCGGCCAGCTCGTCATCACCTGCCTTTGCTCGGGAATGCTGGCCGGCGGCGCGCTTGCCTTCGCCACGATCCCGATTGCGGCCATCGCCTTCACCAGCCCCATCTTCGTCGGCATCGCCATCTGCCTCGGCCGCGACGGCGATCCCGCCTATGTGCTGATGGCCATCCTGGTGGTGGTTTACGGCAGCGTGCTGCTGCGCGCGGTGTTCGTCAATTCGTTCGCGTTCGCGCGGCGCGTGATCCGGCAGATCGAGGCAGAGCGCACGGTCCGGCAGGATCCCCTCACGCTGTTGCCCAACCGCTTCGCCTTCAACGAGACGCTCGAAGCCGCGCTCCGGCGGATGGCCCTGTCCGGCGAGGAATTCGCGGTGCTCCTGCTCGACCTCGACCGCTTCAAGGAGGTCAACGACAAGTTCGGTCACCCCGCCGGCGACGAATTCCTGATCCAGGTCGCAGGCCGGCTGCAACGCTGCACGCGCGCGGCCGAGCACGTCGCGCGAATTGGCGGCGACGAGTTCGCGCTGGTGATGGCCAATCTGGCGCGGCCCGAGGATGCGCTCGAGATCGCCGAACGCTTCGTCGCGGCCTTCGACGAACCGTTCCAGATCGAGGGCCGCCAGATCGCCGGCGCGACCAGCATCGGCATCGTGCTGGCGCCGCGCGACGGCACCACGCAGCTCGACATCATGAAGAATGCCGACGCCGCTTTGTATCGCGCCAAGAAGGCAGGTCCCGGCACGGTCTGCTTCTTCGAGGAAGCCGATGACAGGGTGTCACGCGATCGCAAGGCGCTGCAAGCGGACCTCGAAGGCGCCATCGCCAGGGACGAGCTGTTCCTGGTGTTCCAGCCGTTCCTCGATCTCGGCGAGAACCGCATCACCGGCTTCGAGGCGCTGCTGCGCTGGCAGCATCCCCGGCGCGGACTGGTGCCGCCGAGCGAATTCATCCCGATCGCCGAGGAGACCGGGCTGATCCACGAGATCGGCGAATGGGTGATCCGGCGCGCCTGCGCGACGCTTTCGGACTGGCCGGAAGACATCAGGGTCGCCGTGAACTTCTCTGCCGCGCAGTTTCACAGCACCGGCATCCTCCAGACCATCGTGCAGGTGCTCGCGGACGCGAAGGTCGCCCCGCACCGGCTCGAGATCGAGATCACGGAATCGATGCTGCTGTCGAAATACGGCTCGGCGGCGTCAATCCTGAACGCGCTGCTCGAGCTCGGCATCACGGTGGCGCTGGACGATTTCGGTACCGGCTTCTCCTCGCTGACCTATCTGCGCAAGCTGCCGTTCAGCCGTATCAAGATCGACCAGTCCTTCATCCGCGACATGCTGATGCAGCCCGACTGCGCCGCGATCGTGAAGTCGGTGATCTCGCTTGCGCGAGACCTGCGCATCGGCGTGGTTGCGGAAGGCGTCGAGACCGCCGACCAGCTCGAATTTCTGCGCCAGTTCGGTTGCGACGAAGCGCAGGGCTATCTGATCAGCCGCCCGGTGTCGGCCGACGGCGTACTGGCGCTGCTGGACACGAAGAAGCTGCGGGCGACTTACGCGGCGTAGGGAAATACTCGCAAATGTGAGGAGGTCCGCTTCCAGCCGTGAAGCAGACTCGCGCAGGGCAGAATTTCCTCAAGCCGCTCTTTGCAAATGATCGCTGCCAGGCAGTTCTGCATCCCGCGCCAGTCTTCGCGGTCATAGGGTTAGTCTGCTTCCCTGACCTAAGGCTGCCCGCCGTGTTGAGAGCGTTTTCCGAGTGTTTCGGCGCGCTACCACTCTCAAGACGGCTTGCCGTGTCGGCCCCATTAAGCAACACTTGCCGCATTTCAGAGTAGTTATTTTCAAGGGGCATCATCATGCCTGAGATATTGGAAGTCGTACTGTGGTGTGCCGCGCTCGCGACATGGTTGATGCTTCTCTTCGCCCTCGTGAGCAAGACCCTGAAGCAGCTCTCAAAGAGCATCCGCCGCGCGATCGAGGAAGCTTTCAAGCCCGACTTGAAGTGATGCCGGCTACGATGCCCGATCGAAACTGAACCGGCCTGCCCCGGTGACGAAGATCAACATCGCGCCTCCCATGATCGAGACATTCTTCAAGAAGTGGTTGTATTGACCGATCTGCTGCGCACCCGCGGGATATTCCCAGTAGCGGTGCGCAATAGCCGTTGCCGCCAATACGAACACAAACGTCAGAATTGCGCAGTAGCGCGTACCGACGCCCAATATCAAACCAACGGATATCAATACTTCCAGTACGATGGTCGTCATCGTGAACAGCTCAGGCGCTGGAAGGTTCAGGGACCTGAAATAACCCACAGAGCCGCTGAAGTTGGATATTGCTCCATACGCGCTTCCGACGAATACCCACGCGAGGAGAATGCGGCCGATTAAAATCAGCGCGTCGGCTCGCCCTCTGGCGAACGCATCGACTGCCAGCGAGACAGAATTGGATTTCATGGCAGAACCTCCACCCTTGCTGTCCAAGACCGGCTGAACACTTTTACTGCGAGAGCAAACCTATCATGATTGGTGGACCGCACGAAGCGCTCTTACCGGCCCGTTGGCGCTGCAAACGAAGCCCTCTTCGTCACCGCCCTTAGCTGCCTCGCCAGGACGAATTGCACCCGTCCGCTCCGAAAGTAGGGCGGATGCGCGCGGCTTCAGGCTGATCGCGTTTTCCGAGCACGCCTTCCAGCCCCGGTCAGACCGCATCCGCCCGCAGCAGCGTGTCCACGGTGATGGTGCCGCGGGCGCGGGAGACGCAGGCGCAGATCTTCTGGTTGCTTTGCTTCTGGTGATCGCTGAAGAAGACGTCGCGATGATCGATCTCGCCGTCGACCTCGACCACGTCGATGGCGCACAGGCCGCACTCGCCACGCTTGCAGTCGTACATCACGTCGTGGCCGCTGGCATTGAGCACATCAAGCATCGATCGCTCGCGCGGGATTTCGAGCTCGACATCGGTCCCCTTCAGGCGCACGCGAAACGCCTCGGTCGGCAGCGTGCCGCTGGAGCCGAAGGTCTCGTAGCGGAGATCGGGAAGCGGATGGCCGGCGCCGATCCAGGCGTGGCGCGCGGCATCCAGCATCCGCATCGGGCCACAGAACAGCGCCAGCGCACCCTGCGGCAATGATCCGAACAGCGCATCGAGGTCGAGCCGCGGGCCCTCGTCGCTCGCGTGAACGACCAGGCGCTCACCGAGCATTTTGGCGAGATCGTCGAGATAGGCGGCGTCGGTGCGCGAGCGCACGGCATAATGCAACGTGACATCAGCGCCGCGACGCGCCAGCGCCTGTGCGGCGCCAAGGATCGGCGTGATGCCGATGCCGCCGGCGATCAGGCAATAGTTTTCGCGCGTCCAGTCGACCGCGAGCAGCGAAGCCGGCCGGGTGATGTCGAGCCGGGCGCCTGGTGCGAGCTGCCACATATAGCGCGAGCCGCCGCGGGAATCCTCGGCGCGGCGCACCGCGATCCTGAAGCCGCGCGAGGACGCCTCGCCGACCAGCGAATAGGATCGCGTCTCCGGCAGGCCGTCGATGGTCACGCTGACATTGATGTGGCTGCCGACCGGATAGGCCGTGCCGTCGAACTGATCCGGCAGGATCAGGAATTCGCGGATGCCCGGCGCAAGATCGCGCGTTGCGACCAGCGTTGCCGGAATCCAGGTTTCGATGAAGCGCATGGTGACTGCCCTAGTCGGTTGCGGTCCTGATCAGCGCGAGCGCCGGCAAGAGGTCGAGATGGGTGCGGTTGCGCAGCGCAAGCCGCAAGTTTCGCACCGCGAGGCGCGCGTGCTCGCGCATCACGGCTTCGGCGCGGGCGCCTTCGCGGTTCTCGATGGCGTCGATCACGACGCGATGGTGCTCCTGCCCGATGATCAGAATCTGTTGCGCCTCGGGCAGCGCCGATTGCGCCATCACGAAACCGCTTGGCGAGGCGAACGGCAGCGCCGAAGCGCGATCGATCTGCCGGATCAGCGGCGGGCTGCGCGACAATTCCGTGAGCAGTGCGTGGAAGCGCGCGTTCAGCGTGACATAGGATGAGAACGCGTCGACCGAGATCGGCACCTGGCGCAGCAACTCGTCGATCGCGGCCAAACACTCCTTCAACGGCTCAAGCTCGCGTGCTGAGACGCCACGCTCGGCGGCGAAGCGCGCGGCGAGCCCTTCGAGCGTTCCGCGCAGCTCGATGGAATCGGAGATGTCGCGTTCGGAAAACGCCTTCACCATGAAGCCGCCGGAGGGAATCGCCTCCAGCAGGCCTTCCTCCTCCAGCCGCACCAGCGCCATGCGCACCGGCGTGCGCGAGGCGCCGGTCGTCTCCACCGCCTGCAGCTCGGAGATGCGCTCGCCGGGCCGTAGGCGACCCGACAGGATCTGGTCGCGCAGCGCGAGCTGCGCCTTCACGGTCTGCGAGACGGAACGGTCGACCTCTCGCTCGGGCGCTGCTTTCACCTGGCCTACTCCGCGACCTGGAGCTGCTGCGGCGCGTTTTCCTTCGCCACCATCCTGTCGATCAGCTTGCGCGTCCACATCGCACCGGCATCGATGTTGAGGTTGTAGAAGATGCGATCGGGGTTCTCGTCCATGGCGCGCTGCTGCGCCTCGAGGATCAGCTCATCCTCGTGGAAGATGCCGGAGACGCCCTCGCGGATCTCGGTGGTGATGCGCTGCTCGCCGATCTGATAGTTGCGGACGAACGCCCAGAAATAGTGGCAGGTCTTCTCGGTCTCCGGCGTAATGGTGTTGAGCACGAAACCGTTGACGCCCTGCGAGCGGTCGCCTTCGGGCGCGCCGGTGCCTGTCGGCGCCACGCCGACATCGATCGCGATGGTGCACGGGGCTTCGAAGCGGATGATCTGCCAGCGGTCGACGAGGCCGGGCTTGCCGAGCTGCTTGGCCCAGAACGGCGGCGCCTCGATGCCGCGCATCCAGCGCGTCACCGTCACCGTCTTCTCGCCATGGGTGACGTCGAACGGCGCCTCGGCGACCGCATCGTTGCCGATCGAGGAGCCGTGCACGAAAGTCTCGTGGGTGAGGTCCATGAGATTGTCGAGCACGAGGCGGTAGTCGCAATTGACGTGGATGGTCTTGCCATCGCCGGCCCAGGCCGGATCGTGATTCCAGTGCATGTCAGGAACGAGCACGGGATCGGCGAGCGCGGGGTCGCCCATCCAGAGCCAGACGTAGCGATGACGCTCGACTACGGGATAGGCACGGACGCAGGCCGACGGATTGATGGTCTCCTGCGAGGGCATGAAGGTGCAGCGCCCCTGCGCATTGTATTTCAGGCCGTGGTAGCCGCAGACGACGGTGTCGCCTTCCAGCCGGCCCTTGGACAGCGGCACCAGGCGGTGCCAGCAGGCATCCTCCAGCGCCGCCACCGAGCCATCGGCCTTGCGGTACATCACGACATGCTTGCCGCAGATCGTCCGCGGCAACAGCGCCGGCTTGACGTCAGCGTCCCAGGCCGCTGCGTACCAGGCGTTCATCGGGAAGGGTTTTGTCACGGGTCGCTCTCCCAGGGCTTATGTATGCGTTATGTATACAATAGCGGAGGGATAGACTCGTTTAAGGGTAAAAGATACCGTAATATATTACCCATATGAGATGTTATGTATACAGACTTAACTCCACTGTCATTCCCCGCGAAAGCGGGGAATCCAGTACTCCGCGGCAGTCATTGGTCCACACAACTCGCGCCGCGGAGTACTGGATCACCCGCTTTCGCGGGTGATGACACCGGCCGATACGGCGCCCCCTCCCTCGGAGCGGGACGGTGCAAACAGCGCTTTGGCCCCGCAGCTACGCCCCGAACACCTTCTTCAGGCCCGCCTGGGCCTCTTCCTGAATCCGCTTCAGGTGCTCGGTGCTGCGGAAACTTTCCGCGTAGATCTTGTAGACGTCCTCCGTGCCCGACGGCCTTGCGGCGAACCAGCCGTAGTCGGTCTCGACCTTGATGCCGCCGAACGGCTGGCCGTTGCCGAGCGCCTTGCTCAGGGTGGCGCGGACGGGATCGCCGGCGAGATCGTTCAGGCCGAGCTGCTCGGGCGTGACGGACTTGAGGATGTTCTTCTGGGGCACGGTGGCGGCGACGTCGATGCGCGCATAGTGCGGCACGCCGAGCTCGGCAGTGAGGTCATTGAAGAGCTGGCTGGGATCGCGACCGGTCTTGGCCATGATCTCGGCTGCGAGCAGGCCGAGGATGATGCCGTCCTTGTCGGTGGTCCACACCCCGCCGTCGCGGCGCAGGAACGAGGCCCCTGCACTCTCCTCGCCGCCGAAGCCGAAGCCGCCCGTGAGGAGGCCGTCGACGAACCATTTGAAGCCGACCGGCGTTTCGACCAACCTGCGGCCGAGCTTCTTGGCGACGCGGTCGATGATCGAGCTCGACACCACGGTCTTGCCGATCGCGGCATCCTTGCCCCAGTTCGGGCGGTTCGCGAACAGATACGAGATCGCGGTCGCCAGATAATGGTTCGGATTCATCAGGCCGCCGGTGCGCGTCACGATGCCGTGGCGGTCGGCATCGGTGTCGTTGGCAAAGGCGACGTCGAAGCGGTCGCGCATCGCGATCAAGCTCGCCATCGCGTAAGGCGAGGAGCAATCCATGCGGATCTTGCCGTCCCAGTCGACGGTCATGAAACGGAAGGTCGGATCGATCGCCTCGTTCACGACGGTGGCCTTCAGGCCGTAGCGCTCGATGATCGGATGCCAGTAATGCACGGCGGCGCCGCCGAGCGGATCGATCCCGATATTGATTCCGGCGGATTTGACCAGATCGAGATCGACGACCTTGCCGAGATCGGCGACGTAGGGCGTGATGAAGTCGTAGGCGTGCACGTTCGCGGATTTGCGCGCCTTGGCGTAGTCGATGCGCTTCACGCCCTTCAGGCCGTCGGCGAGATAGGCGTTGGCGCGCTTCTCGACGACGGAGGTCGCGTCGGTGTCGGCCGGGCCGCCATGCGGCGGATTGTATTTGTAGCCGCCGTCCTCGGGGGGATTGTGCGAGGGCGTCACGACGACGCCGTCGGCAAGGCCGCTAGTGCGGCCCTTGTTGTAGGTCAGGATCGCATGCGAGATGACAGGCGTCGGGCTGTAGCCGCCGTCCTTGTCGATCATGATGTCGACGCCGTTGGCGGCGAACACCTCGACGGCGCTGACCAGCGCCGGCTCGGCCAGCGCGTGGGTGTCGATGCCGATGAAGAGCGGACCGGTCAGGCCCCTTTCTGTTCTGTAGTCACAAATTGCCTGCGTGGTCGCGAGGATGTGGCCCTCGTTGAAGCTGTTCTTGAACGACGTGCCGCGATGGCCGGAGGTTCCGAACGCCACCCGCTGCGCGGGATCGCCGACATCGGGCTTGCCGGCGAAATAGGCCGTCACCAGCCGCGGAACATTGGTAAGCGCGTCCGGCGAGACCAGCTTGCCCGCCGCGGGGTCAACATCAGCCACTGAAATATCCTCGTCCTGTCGTGCGGAGTTTGTGGAATACCATAGCATCGGCCGGCCCCCCGCCAAGGGCACAACACGCGCGGCGGGCTGGCCGTTCCTGAGATCATGCTATGGTCTTTGAGATCGGGGCTTTTTCGAGTCGGGACATGACGCTGTTTCACAGGCTCTTGGTTGTTCTGATGGCCTGGCTTGCGACGGCTGGCATCGCGCGCAATGCGATGGCCGCGGAGTTCTATACGGAAGACCTGCGCATTCCGATGACGGAGGCCGGGCCGCAGGGGCTGGAGGCCTTCCTGGTCCGGCCGGCCGGAACGAAGCGCTATCCGATCGCGCTGCTCAGCCACGGCTCGCCGCGCAGTTTCGACGACCGCGCGACCATGTCGGCGCACAAATATTACGGGATCGCGCTCGAATATGCCCGGCGCGGCTTTGCCGCGCTGATCGTGATGCGGCGCGGCTACGGCACCTCGCCCGGCGGGCGCGTCGACAGTGTCGGCGGTTGCGCGAATGCCGCCTATCTGCCGGCGGCCGCGGTTGCGGTCGCGGATTTGCGCGCGGCGATCGATGCGATGGGGCGCAGGGCCGACGTCACGACATCCGGCATGATCGCGGCCGGCCATTCCGCCGGCGGGCTCGCCACCGTCGCACTGACCGCGCAGGCACCACCGGGTCTGATCGCCGCGATCAGCTTTGCCGGCGGCCGCGGCTCGCGCGATGACGACGACGTCTGCAACGAGGATGGGCTGGTGCGGGCCTTCGCCACGTTCGGCAAGACCTCGCGCGTGCCGATGCTGCGACCAATGATTCGTTCTTCGGTTCCGATCTCGCGCGCCGCCTCTATGACGGATTTCGCGGCAACGGCGGTCACGCGAAATTCATTGCGGCGCCGCCTTACGGCGACGACGGCCACTATCTCTATTCGGTGGTGGGCCGGCCGCAATGGACGCCCTATCTTGACGCCTTCCTGCGCGAGCGCGGGCTCGGCCATGACATCCTGAGCCTTCCCGATCCGCTGCCGCCGCCGGGCCAACTTAACGAGGCCGCGCGCGCCGAATTCTCGCGCTATCTCGCCAGCACCATGCCGCACAAGGCTTTTGCGGTGTCGCCGAACGGCGGTTACGGCTGGCGCTCGGGACGCACCACCGCCGACGATGCACGGCGCGATTCGCTTAGCGCCTGCATGAAATGGTCGCCGACCTGCACGCTGTATGCGGTCGATGACCAGCTGGCCGGGGCGGCGCAAAGGACACCGACGGACCAGAGCGCCCGCGCGCGATAGGCGCGAGGGTGATCGGATCTTTCGACGGATGAGGCTAGAGCCGCTCGCTGAGCGCGAGCTTGTAGCCGACGCCGGTGACGGTCGCGATCACGGGCGTGCCGCTGCCGACGAGCTTGCGGCGCAGCCGCGCCACCAGCGCATCGACCGTGCGGATATCGACCTCGGCCTGGCGGTTGCTAACGACCTCGATCAGATAATCGCGGCTGAGCGGCCGGCCGTCGGCGCCGACCAGCGCGGCGAGCAGGTCGAATTCGGCGCGCGTCAACGCCACCGGCTTGCCGTCGCTGCCGAGCAGCTCGCGCCGAGTCAGGTCGATGATCCAGTCGCCGAAGGCGATCGAATTGTGGTTGCGCGCCGCCTTGCGGTCGATCGAGCGCCGCCGCAGCACGCTGCGCGCACGCGCGAGCAGGTCGCGCAGATTGATCGGCTTGGTGACGTAATGGTCGCCGGCGATCTCGAGGCCGAGGATGCGATCGACGTCGGTGTCGCGGCGCGTCACGAAGATGATGCCGGCGTTGCTGGTCGCCTGGATCTCCTTGGCGAGCTCGAAGCCGTCGCCGTCAGGCAACTGCACGTCGAGGAAGACGAGATCGGTGCGGGAGCGCAGCGCCTGGCGGCATTCCGCGCAGGAGCCGGCGCCGACCACGTCGAAATTGTTCTCGCTGAAATAGCCGACCAGCATCGTCCGCGTCACGGGATCGTCTTCGACGACGATCAGCCGCTCGCGGCCCGCAGGCCTTAATTCCTGACGTGCGGAATCAACCACGTTGTTGGATGTCTTGTGTGCTTGTGGCGCGGCTTGAAAATTCAAGTCGTCGCGCAGCGCACTGTCCTGTGAACGAACATTCACGACTTATTCGAGCCCCCGAAATTTGCCTGCTGGAATACTAGGCGTGTTGTGCTGCCCGAACAATATTGGTCATGGTATTGGCGTATTAAGTATGAATTGCCCCACAATTCTCATCGCGCGCATCATCATGCCGGCGTGGCTCGTGCGAGCGCCGACCAGCCCGCTCGACACCGCCGATCCCGCACATTCGGCATCGGACTCAACCGCTGGTTAACGTAAAGAAGGGCTTCGGCTTCGAAACAACCGGCCGCGCCTCTATGGTCTCCGCTTGCAGATGCGAAACCACGGAGCGGGCGTGATGCAGGGGCAGGCCCGGTTGGCCGCCGAACGAACCGAGCAAGGTGCAACGCCTTTCGGTCGTTCGCACACGCTCGACGTCCTGCGCGGCCTCGCCATCGTCGGCGTGATGGCGATCCACGTTTCACAATCTTTTCCTTCAAAGATCCACGCCGTCGACTTCGCCTTCATGTGCGGTTGGACCGGCGTCAACGTGTTCTACTTCGTCAGCGCCATGACGATGTGCCTGATGTGGACGCAGCGCACCGAAACTGACCCGACGCGCAAATTCTACATCCGGCGCTTCCTGCGCATCGCGCCGCTGTTCTGGCTCGCGATCCCGGTTTACCTCGTCGTCAACGGCACGGGTCCCAGCTACAACGCGCCCAACGGCATCGGACCGCTCCAGGTGATCCTGACCGCGACGTTCCTTCACGGCTTCTGGCCGGACAGCGTCAACAGCGTCGTGCCGGGCGACTGGTCGATCGCGGCGGAAATGACGTTCTATCTCGTCTTCCCCTTCGTGATCACGGCCTTCGGATCTCGCCGCCACCTCTATCTTGCGCTCGCGATCGCGCTGCATCTCGTCAATGTCTGCCTGTTCAAGCCGTGGGCCTTCGCACTGTTCTCGACCTACTATGGTCCCGGCCACGAAGCCTTCGTGTGGAACGCATTGCACATCAGCTTCCTGAACCAGTTGCCGGTCTTCCTCGTGGGATGCGCGCTGTTCTTCTCGCTGCGCGACGGCTTTGCGAAGTCGGACGCCGCGATCTTCGCCGTCTTCATCGCGCTGTCCTTCGTCGCCGACCGCGCGACCGGCTCGCATGAATTCAACTATTTGATGATCAACCTCGTGCTCGGCGCGCTGGTTGCAGGTTGCATCCGCCTCGCGATCCGCTGCCGGCCGATCGAGGCGCTCGGCCGCAACTCCTATTCGATGTACCTGTCGCACTTCGCGGTGATCTACGGCCTGCGTTAGATCTGGCCGCTTGCGGACGGACTGGTCTCGCTGCTGATCGCCTATACCGTCACCGCCGCGCTCAGCTATCTCGTCGCACGCGCGACCTGGCATCTGGTCGAGCGGCGCGCGCAGGATTTTGCGCATCGCCTGACGTCCGCTGGATCGGACCGGTCAACCATTCGGCCGACCATCGCTGCCACTGCGGCCAGTCTGCACTGACGCGCGACTTGTCTAGCTGACGCGTACGAATCTAAAGTACGCCACGAAAGATCTTCAGACACGCTGGGGCGGCGTGATCAGATCGACCGGCTTCACGCTGGAGTAGGCGCCATGGAAGTCATACTGCTCGGCACCGGCGGCCCACGCCCGGACCCGCGCCGCATGGCGACGACCACGCTGATCAGGCTTGGCGAGGAGAATATCCTGTTCGACGCGGGCCGCGGCGTCATGGTGCAGCTCCACAAAGCCGGCGTGCCGCTCGGCGCCATCAACACGGTCTTTCTCACCCATCACCACTTCGACCACATCGGCGACCTCTATGATGTGATGCTGAATTCGTGGATGCATGGGCGCAAGGACGATCTGCGCATCTACGGTCCGCCCGATACCGAACGGCTCGTCAACACGCTGATCACACAGGTCTACGACAAGGACATCGCCTGGCGGGATCAGGGCGAGCCGACCTTTGGCGGCTGGAAGCCGGTCGTCGCGACGGACATCATTCCCGGCCCCGTCCTCGACACGGTCGCTGGAAGATCAGCGCCGAGCTCGTCTCACATGGCGACGGTCTCGACATGTCGTCGGCGTTTCTCGCGCGCTGGATGTGCCTCGGCTTCCGCTTCGAAGCCGAGGGCAAGGTCATAGCGATCTCCGGCGATACGGTGCCCTGCCCCGGTCTCGAGCGGCTGGCTGAAGGAGCCGACCTACTGGTGCAGTGCTGCTTTCTCGCGACGCCTGAAATCAACAACGACCATCTCCGCCGGCTCGCGAAATACACGATCGCCTGCGGCGATACGGTCGGCAAGGTTGCCGCCAAGGCCGGCGTCAAGAAGCTCGCGCTGACCCATCACCGGCCGCGCACTGACGATTCCATGCTGAACGCGCTTCTCGCGGACGTCCGCCGAGACTACGCGGGTCCTGTCGTGCTCGGCGAGGACCTCACGCGGATCGAGGTCTGAGAGCCACAGGCGCGCGAAGGCCTGCCTCAGGACGATCCAACCTCGATCCGGTACGACAGTTCTTCGTTCGCGCCGGCCGCGATGTGCATCAGACCCGGCTTGTCGCTGAACTCGCCTTCGAAACCGACGGGACTGGCATAGCCGCGCCAGGGCTCGATGCAGAGGAACGGCGCGCCTGTCGGTTTCGACCAGACGCCGAGCTCGCGAAACCCGCGCCATGACATTTTGAGCCAGGGCCCGGCGCCCTGCCTGGCCGCATAGCGGACCGCATGGCTGTTGACGGGATCGAGGATGACGGCGTCATTGGTGAACAGGGATTCCGACAAAGGAAGCACGGTGCCTCTGACGGGGCTCGGATCCGTTGCCGCGAGCAGGAGTCCGCCCTCGACACGGCGAACCGGAGACGGCTCCTCGTTCGTGAACGTCAGCGCGTAGCTCTCCTTCGACATTCCAGGCTGAAGCGGCCAGTTGAAGGCGGGATGGCCACCGAGCGACACCGGCAATGTCTCCTTGCTAGTGTTCACGACCGTGAGCGAGAGATCGAGACCGGCGTCGTTGATCGCATAGGTGGCCGTCAGGTGAAATGCGAACGGATAGAGTGCGCGCGTTGTCTCGCTGTCTTCGAGCGCCAGCGTGCAACGGTTCTCGCCGCGCTCTACCCACGCGAACCGGCTGTCGCGCGCAAAACCGTGCTGGGTCATCCGGTAGGTCTTGCCCCGGTGCCGCATTTCGTCATTGGCGAGACGCCCGACGATCGGAAACAGCAGCGGCGCGTGGCGTGGCCAGGCCGGCCCCGCCTGCCAGACAAATTCGACACCGCCGCCGTCCTTCAGCGAGCACAGCTCGGCGCCGTGTGCCTTGATGGTCGCGGTGAGCCCGCCACTTCGGATCGTGTGCGTGTCGTCGGTCATGACAATCTCCATCGCGGCAACGAGGCCAAGCGCGGCGACCTGTTGCGACCGGATCATATCGCATCAGAAACGATTTCGCCCGCCTCAGGATGAGGCGGGCGAAGCCGAACTTCAAACGGCCAGCTTAAGCCTGGGACGATCGCCCGATGCTCTCGTAGGTGAAGCCGGCGGCTTCCATCTCTTCGGGCGGGTAGATGTTGCGGAGATCGACCACGACGGGCTGGGCCATGGCCGCCTTCAGCCGGCCGAGATCG
>NZ_JASAUS010000161.1:0-14841 GCF_029953005.1 Bradyrhizobium sp. Mp27
ATAAACGTCCTGCCTGACCGGCTACTGCTGTTCAGCGGCGCTGACGGCGATCATCAGGTGGGGGAGTTTCAAGTGACCATACCCGGGGGATTTTGACCGACCCACGGGGCCTTTGCTTCCCTCGCTCCCGCTTCGCGCCACGCGCGCACACGACAGAGGAGGAGACGTTCGTGAAGGTCATTCGTGTTGTTGCAATTGCACTGACGGTCGGCATGGGTATGAGCTCGGCGGCCATGGCCGACGGGTTCAAGGATTGCACCAAGCTCGACAAGGCGTCGTGGAAGCCGGCCGCCGAAGCCGAAGCCAAGGCCAAGGCGCTGGGTTACGAAGTGCGGCGCTCCAAGATCGAAGGCTCGTGCTATGAGGTCTACGGCGTCAAGGAAGGCAAGCTCTACGAGCTGTTCTACAGCCCGGAAGATCTTAGCCTGAAGAAGACGGTCGCCAAGTAAGGTTTCAAGCAAGGGCTTGAGCAAGGCTTGAGGATAGTCACGGCTTGATCGACGAAGCGGTGCCAGAAACGCGCGGGGCGTCCGACGGGACCCCCGCGGATCGAACGGCTTCGCGGACGGTCGCAGTCTGGGACCTCCCGCTACGCCTCTGGCACTGGGCCCTCGCGGTCAGCATCTTGGCCGCGTGGTTCACGCCTACCGTCTACGATACCCTTCACCGCATCGTTGGCTATACGGTGCTCGGGCTTCTCGCCTTCCGCCTGGTCTGGGGTTTTTGGGGAAGCCGCTATTCGCGCTTCCGCATGGTCGGCGTCCGGCTTCGGGCCGCGCCACACTATCTCTGGAATCTACGCCGCGGCATGACCGGCCGCTATATCGGCCTCAATCCAGCCGGCACCTCGATGCTGGTGGCGCTGCTGCTGGCGATCGCCGTCTCGGCCATCACGGGGGCGATGTCGGTGACCGTCACCTTCTTCGGCCTGTGGTGGGTCGAGGACACCCACGCGATAGCATCCGACGCCGTCATCGTGCTGGCCGTGGTACACGTGCTGGGCGTCGTGCTGATGGGGCTTCTCCAGCGCGAGAACCTGATCCGCGCGATGTTCACCGGACGCAAGCGCATCCGCCATCATCAATAGGGTTTTTGAGGCGGCGCTCTCTCCTCGTCATGGCCGGGCTTATCCCCGCCATCCACGTTCTTTTGTGCCTCTCAGACGTGGATGCCCGGGTCATAGGCGAGTGAAGTGACGCCGTCCTTCGGACGGCTATGCCCAGGTATGACGGAGTGTGACGCGGCAGCGCGCCCCTCACTGCAACGGCGGATCGCCGCTGGTGCGCTTCTTGGCGAGATCCATCTCGGTCACCGCGATCAGGATTTCGGCGCGGGTCTTCAAATCCGGCGCCTCCAGCATGGCCTGCTTTTCCGCGGGGCCATAGGGCGACATCATCGCCAGCGCGTTGACGAGCGCCTCGTTGGGCGCGCTCTCGACGCCTTCCCAGTCGACCTTGAGATTGTTGGCCTTCAGGAAGTCCGCCAGCACTGTCAGCAGCGCCTCGCGATCGACTTCGTCCTCGCCCATGCGCGCGGTGAAGTCGTCGAGGAAGGTGAAGAAGTCCACCTTGCACTGGCGGTAGGCGGTCAGCACTTCGAGCTCTTTGACCACCTTGAAGCGCGAGACGCCGGTGAGCTCGAGGAGGTAGCGGCCGTCGCCGGATTCGGCGAGCTGGGTGATACGGCCGACGCAGCCGACGCGGAACAGCGCCGGCCTGTCGGAATTCTTCGGCGAGTGCGCGACGTCGGGCTGGATCATGCCGATCAGGCGATGGCCGTCGCGCAAGGAATCGTCGACCATCGAAAGGTAACGCGGCTCGAAGATGTTGAGCGGCATCTGGCCGCGCGGCAGCAAAAGCGCGCCCGGCAGCGGAAATACCGGAATGATCTCCGGCAGGTCGGCGGGGCCGCGATATTCGATGTTGATCGGCATCTGGACCCCGCTAGACCCGCTAGAGCATGATCCGGAAAAGTGTGAAGCGGTTTTCCGACAAGATCATGCTCCAACAATGACCCTTACGAAAACAGGATCGTCGACAAGCGCTTTCGTCCCTCGACGGTAGCATCATCCGTGCCACCCCAGGCCTCGAAGAATTGCACGAGCTGCTTGCGGGCGCCGTCGTCGTTCCACTTGCGGTCGCGCTTGATGATCGCCAGCAACTGCTCGGTGGCCGCCGCCCGGTTGCCTTGCGCATTCAGCGCGGTCGCAAGGTCGAAGCGAGCCTGATGATCGAGCGGGTCTGCGGCGACTTTCTGCTCCAGCTCGGCCACCGGTCCCAGCTGCTCCGCCTGCTCGGCGAGATCGATCGCGGTCTGCACGGCCTTCACGGCGGGATCGTTGCGCTTGGATTCCGGCACCATAGCCAGCGTCTGCTTGGCCTGCTCCATCGCGCCGGAGACGGCGTAGCATTTCGCGAGCCCGGCAAGGGCCGCGATGTTGGTCGAATCGTGCTGCAGCACCTCGGCATAGATCTGCGCGGCGGCGGCGGCGTCCCCCTCGGCGAGCACCGCCTCGGCCTCTTGCAGGATCTCGGCGATATTGGGCTCGCCCGGCGCCGTCACGCCCTTGGTCACTTTTTCGATAAAGGCGTTGACCTGGCTCTCCGGCACTGCGCCCATGAAGCCGTCGGCCGGCTGGCCGTTGACGAAGGCAATCACGGCCGGGATCGACTGGATGCCCATCTGGCCCGGGATCGCCGGATGCTGGTCGATATTCATCTTGACCAGCTTGACCTTGCCCTTGGCCGCCTTGACCGCCTTTTCCAGCACGGGCGTGAGCTGCTTGCAGGGGCCGCACCACTCCGCCCAGAAGTCGATCAGCACCGGCTGGCGCTTCGATTCCTCGATGACGTCCTTCACGAAGGTCTGGGTGGTGGTGTCCTTGATCAGATCGGCCGCAGCCGGGCCCGCCGCTCCGTTACCTTGGTCGATGATCGTCACGGGATCCCCTCATCTGATGTCTGGAATGGCGGCTCTTTAGCACGTCGCCAATTCATATACTTCGTTGTCGGCTCCTAGATTGGGCCGAATGGGCCGAATTTCAATCCATCAGGGCCGATTCGCCGGGTCCGGGGCGTTTTCGGGCGATTTGGCCGCATTCGGGGTCCATATAGGGCCTTCGAAACCGAATCTATGCTGCCGGTAGCTGTTGCATTCGCCGCCCGCTTTTGGCATACGACAGCCGTTGCCGGCGCGTCATGCGACCGACACAGGATGCGGGTGTAGCTCAGTGGTAGAGCACGACCTTGCCAAGGTCGGGGTCGAGGGTTCGAGCCCCTTCGCCCGCTCCAATTTTCCTTAACATTGCTGAGGGTTAGACTCTCGTCCAGGCGAAACGGTCCGGGACGATCTTCCCGGGGGAGCGTCCGGGGGAGCAGCGGTTCACAAGCTACTATGCTTGCGCGTCGAATCGATCAGTGACTTGAGAAAACGGCAGACTTGCTAGCTCGAGCCGCGGTGGCGGGAAAAAGCTTAGGAGATGCGGCGGGCAGGCAACGCTCATGCTTCCTCAGGCGTGAAGCACAATTCGCCAAGCCCCATCATGCGAAGCTGCGACCGAGCCGCCGCGGCATAGGGTTCGCGAGGATGCGTTCTAATCTGTATGGCAGTGATCGCTGCATTTATTTCCGCCTTGTCGGCAAACGACTCATCATTGGAGCTGGTGTCGAGCACCTTGCCCAACATGTCGGACAGCATCTTCACGTCCCTCATTACACGAAGACGCGCTTCCTTTAGCCTCGGAAGGTCCAGTCCGAGCCTGACGATCGATTCCTGCACACGCCTTTTGTTGGTACCGTAACAATACTTGCTAGGTCCCATGCGGCCATCAGCGTGTACTTCGATGAGACGGACATCTGCGGCATTGATCGGGTCGAGCAGCATTGGCCGTTCATCATCGACACAGCGATTTTCCCAGCAGGCCTTTGGACTCCCATCGACTAGGGGAAACCAACTGCCCTTCCCGTCCGTCTCATCCGTCTCTTCATTCCGGACAGGCCTATTCGACAATTGAGCGGAAAGTCGAAAATTTTCCCATGAAAATGCCAGCCAGTCGTAACCTGGTTTGTCACGAACTTTCTCGTCACGGCGAGCCTCGAGCTTTGGACGAAAGTGATCGACGTCGAGATGCGACTGCGCTTCGGGGCTTTCTGAGTACCAGCACTTCCCATACGACATCCTAGACAGGTAGTCCTTGAAGTCCCTCCAAATCTTGGAATTCTTCTTGATGTGCTCGGCGCGCTTGTCGGCTGGCAACTGCTCCAGTTGTTGCTGAGCGGCGACTGCCCTATCGAGCAATTCCTTCGGAATTATGCCCGCATCTCGTTTCACGTAAATCATGTCGCACCCTCCCGCTTTGTCAGGAGGTCTTTAATGAGCGCTTTCATTGCGTTGTGGCGCTTTTCGATCTGCTCGGGCGACATCGGAGGGCGGTCTGCGTACTTCACATCCTGCCAGGCGCGGAGGAAATCCTGATAGAGCGGCTCGCGATCTTCAAACATGAAACCGAGGCGGCCCAGCTTGTCATTGATCTCGATGAGATGCTTCTCTTGCGCTTCACTGCGTCGTTCAAGGCGCGCAAGATTATTGCGCTCATCGACCTGGCGTTGCGTCTCTGAATCGAGGCTAGAGGGCAGACCGAAGATTTCTGTGAGAGTGGCTGTGAAGCCCATGCCCTTTGGATCGGTGTATGGTGGGGTAACACTGACCTTGCCTTTCACGTCCGTAAACATCACGCGCACTTCGCGGCGATCGAGCGCCGCGATGGTAAGCGGATTATGCGAGCTCATGATGATGTGGCAATTCTTGGCATCGGCGGTCTGCCCGGTCCACTCGCGGATCAGGTCGAGGTAGGTATGCTGCCAGACGGGATTGAGGTGCGTATCGGGCTCGTCCAGCATGAAGAGGGCTCGCTTGCCGCGCGATACCCGAATGAGACCAAGCACCATCAAGAGCTGACGCTCACCGTCGGAGAGATCGGCGAAACTCACATCACCGGAGTTATCGTTGGCGCGGCGCACCCAGAGATGTAAATCTCGGAACAGGTCTGAAATGTCGACGGCTTCCAACGCCGCGAATAATTCCTGATCATCAGCATATATCGACTTAAAGCGCCCCAAGCCGTCCTCATCCTTGAGGAAACATGCGAACTGTGCCTCGTTTTGCTGTTTATCGCGATAATCGTCTATGGCATTTCCCACTAGACGCATCGGGTGAAAGGCCTCGTCACGAAAATAGCGAGCGCAACTGCCTGCAGGACCTTTGGCGTCCCAAAGATCAGCTGCATCCTGCAATTTGATCGACCGCGCGCCCTTGGCGAACCAGGGCGCCTTAAAGTGAGCGAGGGCCGAGTGAAAGCCTGTAATGCCGAGCTTTTCCCGCAACAGCCGATGGACGTTCGAATCTGGGAAAGCGAATAAAGAGAAGAGTGCAAAGATCCCGTGGATCGGCCGGCAATAGAATAGCCGCCGGTCCGCCAGGGCGCGCCGGCAATCCTCTAGATCGTCATTCGTCTTGATTGCGTCGTAGTAGCGACGCTGATGGCTATCAAAGAGCTGTTCAAGCCGTCGGCTGCCGCCAGAGTAATAACCGAACACGAGATCCGGAAACACTTCCGCCTTCTCGCGATCGAAGGTCGAGCGAGCCATCGACTTGCCATCGACTTCGATGCTCGGCTTGCTTTTGCGATTGCTCAATCGGACCTTATGATTGCCGATGCGATAGTCGATCTCGTAGGTGTACCGCGGCGCACCGCGGTTGATGTCGGCAAAACGGAACACATCGACAATGGCTTCGATCAGGTTGGATTTGCCCGCGCCGTTCACGCCAATAATCACGCTCGTGAGACGACTTTCGTCAAAGTCCGCCTCGACCTCCTTGAGGTTCTTGAAACCGTCGATATAGACCCGATCGAGGCGCATCAAGCAGCCTGCAATGTCTGATTGTTCTGGTCCCGGATGTGGCCTTGATCGACTTCCCAGGCGAGCTGCTTGTAGAAATCTGTCACCGGCAAGTCGGCTATCTTGAACAGATCCTCTACGTTCGACGAACCACCGGCCTGGCGTATGATGTTGGCCAGGTAGGGCTTGTACCTCACGTCCTCGTCTTGTCTGCTCTTCGTCATGACGGCTTTCTCGCGCGGCGTCTTCGGCAGTGATGCCTTGCGGCCTCGTTTGGGTTGGGATTGAGCCTGTTGTCTGCGAGCGGCGTTGCTGCGCTCCAGGAGGACACTCGCGGGCTCATCGTTCGGGTCCTGCGGCACCAGTTCCCCCTTGAACGCCTTCGCTAGGATTGCAGCCTCGAGCCGATCAAGCAGCGCACGTGCGCGAGCGGCTTCGGCTTCGAGGCGATTGGAGCGAGCGAAAGCGGCATCAAGCCTCCCGACAAGGCCCTGGTGCTCACTCTCAGGAGGCGTCGGAATCCGGAATCGAGCCAAGCCCGCCTTGCCGATATGAATGATATTTACACCCTTAGTGCTAGCGACGAACTGCCCACTGAGGGCCAGATAGAGTAAACAATAACGCAAGAGATCAGAATTGTAGGCGCGCGGTCTTATGCGCAACAACGTATTCTGGAAGCATACGTCCGCGATTTGACAGCGCCACACCGCCGGCTTGCCGACTTCTTTAGCGCTGCCGGATCCCTCGTTGAGGAGCACGTCGCCATCTCTCAAGGAGAAGGCTGCAAATTCGTCGGGGCTGAAGTTCATCTCCTTTACGTTAGATAGGTCCCATCCATTCCAGGTAACGTTTGCGGCCCTTAGGTAGGGGCGCATGTGGGGGCCAATGTGGTCTTTCGGCGATCGCTGTCGGCCAAGGTGAACTTCGCCAATCTCGTCGACGCGTCTCAACGACCAACCAGCGGGCATTTCGGCGTCGAAATGAAATACTGAGCGAAGAGCACTGATTCGAATCTGGACAGCGAGGTTAAGTGCTCGGTCCAACTCCACCCGCGCGCGACCGAGGCGCGCAAACAGTGCATCCAGCTTTGCGACGATGCGGCGCTGCTCTGGCAGTGGTGGTAGGTCTATCTCAAAAGCGCCAAGATCGCGAAGCCCGATCCGCGGCCGCGTAATGCCCCGCACATTGCTGCTAAACGTCTCATAAGACGACGGGGCTGCTAGCTTGTAGGCCAAAAATCGGGGTTCGCAGATTGATCGATCGGTCCTAACACAGAAGCAGTCAGCCTTATTAATGATCTTCCCGTCCAATAAGTCCGGCAACTGGCAAACGCGTGTCTCCTGATCAACAAACGACGAGAACAGAATATCTCCGCCCCTAAGCAGATGTCGACGCAAGCTCTCTGCCTTTGCCTTCGAGACAAATGACCTAAGTTCCTCTTTGAACGTGAGGTGTCCGATATTCTCTAGTCTGGCGACGCGCACGCCTTCGTCCGTGTAGTCGGATGTCTTTAGTGCAGAACCAAACGGACCATCAAACATGGCAACCGCCACGTCGGCGACGGTCGTCGCCTGCCAGCCGCTCGGCAGCGTCACTCCACAGTCTCCTTGTCTTCAGCACCCAACTCCTCGCCACCCAACTCCTCCACAAACGCTCGCACCTCCTCCAGCGCCGCGGACAAGTGCCCGTCGATCGCCGCGGCGATATCCTCGGGCGCGTCGAGCCCATCCTCGGCCGCGTCGCTGGTGTCCTTGAGCCAGGTGATATCGAGGTTGTCGCCGCGGGCTGCAATCTCCTCGCGGGTAAAGCGGCGGAAGCGGCCGGTCTCGCCCTGGTCGGTGCGCAGTGCACGGCCGTAGGGATCGTCGCCGAAGGCGGCGACGAAGTCATCGAAGTCGGCAAGCTTCAGCGAATTTGTCTTGCCATAGGCCAGTGCGCCGGAGCGCATATCGTAGATCCACACCGCCTCGGTCGCATCCTTCGCTGGCGCCTCCTCATTTGCTCGTGTGAAGAACAACACGTTGGTCTTGACGCCCTGCGCGTAGAAGATGCCGGTTGGCAGCCGAAGGACCGTGTGCAGGTCGCACCAGTTCATCAGCCGCTGGCGGAGCTGGCGGCCCTTGCCGTCGTCGAACAGCACGTTGTCTGGTACTACGATAGCGACACGGCCGCCGAGCTTCAGCGCACGGATGCAATGCTCGACGAATGGCAGCTGATAGGACGAGACCCGATCGGTGATGGTGAGGTCGTCGCGGGTCGGCGGGCCGCCGGCTGGGCCGAATGGCGGATTGGTCAGGATCAGGTCAGCGTTCTTGAATTTCGGCTGCATCCCGCTCGGCGATAATGTGTCGGCGAGTTCAAGATGATCCGGATCTATCTTGTGCAGGTGCAGGTTCATCAGCAGCAAGCGGAAGGTGTCCTGCACATTCTCGATACCACGTAGCGCCTCGCTGACTTGGAATTTCGCCTTGCGAGGGGTCGAAAGTAAATCGAAATAGTCGTCCGTGGCGGCACGCATGAACCGGTCGGCCGCGATGAGGAAGCCGCCGGTGCCGGCGGCCGGATCCTGGATCACTTCGCCCGGCTTCGGCTGCATCAGGCGGACCATCACCTCGATCAGCACGCGCGGCGTGAAATACTGTCCCGCCCCCCGCTTGGTCTCCTCCGCCATCTTCTGCAACAGGCCTTCATAGGTGTCGCCGAAGGCGTCACGCTCCTCGCTAAACCAGTGTAGCCCGTCGATCGCGTCGATCAGGCGCCGCAGATTGACCGGCTCGCGCAGGATCGTGGCCGCGTTGTGGAAGATCGCGACCACCGAGCGGTCGGCGATCTTGGTCCCGTCGCCGAGATCAATTAGCGCCTGGCGGTAGCGCTGAAGCACCTCCGTCTCGGACGCCGTCTTCAGCGCGCCCCAGCGGTACTGTTCGGGAATCCGGCTCTCGTCCTTCTGTTCCGAGGCCATCTTCAGGAACAGCAGATAGGTCAGCTCGGTGACATATTGCTGGTAGGTGACGCCGTCCTTGCGCAGCATGGCGCATAGCCGCCACAGCCGGTTGACGAGATCTGTCGATGGATTCATGCTTATTCCCGCCTACGCGACGTGGTGGTCCCAGATCGCGCTGTTAAGGTCTTTCAAGACGTCACCTAATCCATGATCGAACTCGCGGTCTACCGTCTTAAAGCCCCCTGCCTGCGCAAACAGGGGATCGGCGAGGATTTCGGGGTCGCCGACCGGCTGCGCCTTCAGCGCGCGGCCGATGCGGACCAGCCATTGCTTTTGCTTGGCCGTCCATGCCCGGCTCGCGATGATGCGCTGAACACCGTTCTCGACGCGTGCCTCGTAAGGAACGAGCGGATCGCCGATCGCAGCCTGGCGCACAAAACCGATGATGTGGGCAGCGATGTCGGCGTTGCGTACCCTGCCGTAGGCTGACGGAGGCTCGCTTCCGAAAAGCCGTTTGCGTCGAGCAGAACGGCGAGCTCTTTCAGTTCCTTGCGCGTCAGCTCGCGCGGCTTCTGAGTCGCGGCGATCAGCGCCGGCGCAGAGTTCATGTTAGCTCTGACGAATGCCTCGAAGCTTTCGATATAATCGGCTGGGCTGGCACGGCTGCCGAAATTATCTTCAACGCTGATCAATTCGTCTTCGTGCTCGGAGATATAGACGCCTTCGCGCGGGCGCGCGGGATTGGCGTTGTCGAGAACGGTGGCGAGCAGCGGATGCTGTCGGAACAATTCGAGCGTGTCGGCAGGTGGCGAGGACCGCAGCCGGTCGGGGAGCGCGGTCAAGGGCCCCAGCACGGTTTCGAGCGTCTCGCGCTGGCAACCTTCGATTTGATTGATGCGCTGGCGCAGTTTGACCAAGATCTGGTCGCGGACGAAGGCGCGATCCTCCTCGGACGTGGATCGTTCGAGGTCGCCGACGAGGGTTGCGAACGACAAGGCAGGATTGACAACGACTGGCCGCATGTCGGTCACGTCCTGCAGATTGGCATAGATGTCGACCGCGTCGAATATGCGGAAATATTCCTTGCCGATCTCGTCGCAGCGCCGGGTAGCGCGGCCGATCATCTGGTCGTAGAGAATGCGGCTGTTGACCCTGCGCACGAACACGAGATTGGTGATCGCGGGAACGTCGACGCCGGTTGTCAGCAGGTCGACGGTCACGACATATTTTGGGCGCGGGTCGTTCTTGAACGCCTTGATGCGCTCCAGCGGCTTGTCCACGGAGCCGGTAATCTTCTCAACGATATCGTGCGGCTGCGGACCGTATTCGTCGGTCAACGCGTCACGCAGCTCCTTGACCAAGGTGTCGGCATGATCGTCGCGCGTCGCGAACAGTAGCGTCTTGCCGCGCTCGCTCGGTGGGCATTCCCGCGCGACAGCGACGGCAACGGCCAGGTTGAACGCGGTCGTGAGGACCTTCTTGTTGAACTCGGCGACCTCGAAATCGACCTGGTCGTCGAGGTTAAATAGGTCGATCTGGCCGGTGTGCGGATCGATGATGTGGACTTCATCCCCCGGCGTGAAGCTGATTCCAGTCTGGCTCAGCGCTGTCGTGATGCGGCGCGGCGGCCTGTGGTCGATCAGGTAGCCGTCGACCACGGCCTGTCGATAACCATAGTGAAACACCGCGGGTCCGAAGATCTCGCGGGTATGGAGCGCCGGGGTCGCGGTGAGCGCGATCCGCGTCGCGTCGAAATAGTCGAGCACTCGCCGATATGCCGACAGATAATCCTCGAGATTGCGGAAACCGAGATCGTCGTCGCGCAGTTCGGCGTCCAGCGTATAGCCGCGGTGCGCCTCATCGACGATGATGAGATCATAGGTGCCCGGCGTCGGACGTTCGCCGTCGGGATCCTCGAACAGGCGGCGCATCATCGCCTGCACGGTTGCCACCTGCACCCGATCGGTCGCCTCAGGGAACTTCTTGGTAAGATCGGCGACTGGAAACACCTGATCGAACTTGAGAAAGCCAGCAGTATCCGTCGTGCTCATAGCGTCCAGCGTCTGGCGCCCGAGCGCGTTGCGGTCGACCAGGAACAGGATGCGTCTGAACCGCTTGCGGCGTAGAAGCTCATACATCAACGCGATCGCAAGCCGCGTCTTGCCGGTGCCGGTCGCCATCGCGAGCAGGATGTTCTGCTGGCCCGCTGCAATCGCGGTCTCGACCGCATTGATTGCGTCGGTTTGATAGGGCCGCAGGCCAGTGACCCCGAGCTCGCGCTCGGCGAGTTCGTGGAAACCACCCTCGGTCTGCTCGAGCCGCTCAGTGAGGTCGCGCGGTGAAAACCACTCCGGCAGCGCGCGCGGTTCTTCACCTCCGGTCGGGCGTGCATCCCAGAACCAGATGCCGGACTTGGTTGCGAACTGCTTTACATAGGGCCGGCCGTTGGTGACAAACAGGAATGGAACGCGGAATTTGTCGAGCTCTTGAGCCCACGGACTACCGGGCGCGGTCTCATCCGGCGCCAACTTGATATCGCGGGCATAGCGTTTGGCTTGGCCGAGGCGACCGGGGACGTCCCGGGCACCACGCTTGGCTTCAATTACTCCGACGCAGCGGCCCTCGACGAACAGCGCATAGTCAACTGGACCGCTGTCGGTCGGCCACTCGGCGATCGCGATTGCATGTCCCGGCTGCGGACGTGTGCCCGCCGCATGCCGCAGTACGCGGCTGTCGACCATCCAGCCAGCCGCCCGGAGTTGGTCGTCGATCAGGAGGCGAGTAGTAGCCTCATCCAGCTCGACCTGTTGTGCCTGCCGGTTGGCGAGTTGTGCGAGCAGATCGAGTTGCTGTGTTGGTGTTACCTCGGCGGCCGCCTGCGCCGCCTTCAGCGCGGTCTCTGTTTTTCGCAGTCCCGCCTCCGTTTCGGCGGCATAGCGCTCCCAAAATTCTTTGTCCTGCCGGTGCGCCTCTGCTTCCGAGATCGCCTTCAAGCGCGCGTCTTCCGCGTCCCTATACGCAAGCAGCGCCTTTGCCGCCTCATCCGAACTGACGCGGACCAGTCCCCGCAGCTCTTCCACTTCGGCCTTGAGAGCGCCTGTGGCATCGACGGGGGGCGTTGGCGGAACGAAGGGACTGGGCTTGTAGTTCGGCCGACCGCCATAGCTCTGGTGGAACCAGACGGCCGCACTGCGCGCAATCTTCAGCGCAGCGAGCGCATCGGCCGTCGAGCCAACATTCTCGTGAACCGCAGCATTGCCGACGCGCTTCAGGTGGAAAAGGAGGTCGGCAACCTCCGTCGGCAGGACCGCTCGAATTTTGACCGTGCGGAGCACCTCGTCGAAGGTCGCCGCATGGGACGGCAGAAGACCGTGCCGGGCCGCAACCTCCTTGGCGAGGAATTCGCCGAGCTGCCGCAGCTTGATCAGAGCCGATGGAGCATCGTCGAAGAAATAGCGCTCCGCCAGCGCACCCAGCCGCGCAAGACGTTCGTCTTGCGTCGCAAGGAAATCGAAGTTGCTTGAGACCCCCATGGAAGAGAAACGTACCGACATGCACAGTGAACTCAAGAGTATGCACTACTTAAAGTCTTTGTACTCTTCCAGCTTGCCACCGCTAGGCTTCGGCTTCCAGTGGCGTCCACTCCCGCCAGTAGTGCGTTGCCCAACCAAGCCTTCGCACCGAGTAGTTTCGGTATGGGATCGATGCGAGCCTGGTTGAGCCAAGCTCAATTCCGCGGGATGGTGATGTGTGCAGCGGCAGCAAAGCGAACCATCGATCGAACCAACCAGAACTCTTGTGGAAGCAAGCTGGAGAGCTTTATGGACTGACGATCACCGCCCAATCGAGGCAAAAAAGAATCTAAAATCAAGGAGTTAGCTAAGATATTGATTTATATATGGGAATCGACTATATTGAGATTAATTCGGCTACGGTCGAAGGGAGATCGCTTGCGATCGCCGGGGGCTATAGGCCCCCGGGCTACTTGTTAAGGAAGCCATTTCCTGCCGCATCCCTCAATGGTCCCCCATCGCGGGTGGCGGTCATAAATTTTCTCCAACGAGCGAATCAAAGATGCCCCATAGTCATCGGGGATTGGAACGCCTTGCTTCATGAACTTGAATGTCCTGTGCGCCGGATGAGCAAGAGAATCTGCCACCTGGAGACCAGCGATGTTTGCGGTCTTCGGTTGTAGACGCAGTTCGCGGGAAATCAGTCTCGCTCGCACGACCTGCGGCTTTACGAAATCGCTGCCGTGGTCATGCAGGCGCCTGAACGCTCGCCGGAGCCGTGCATCGTGCCAAGGCCCCCTTGCCTCTCCTACCACGTCCCCGACGAATCCGTTGCGGTTTAGCCAGAGCACGTACCTTTCCACCAGACAGGTCAGGACGTAGTGATAAGGATCAAATTGCCAGACCTTGTATTTCTCAAGGTGCCGTTGCTTATCGATTGAAACGGTGAACGCCGGGCCTGGCAAATATTCAATCAGATTCGCGAACTGTGCGTCGAACTCAGCGCGCTTGGCGTGATCATCCAGTACCGCAAAGACTCCTTCACGGCCCATGATTTCCTTTCGGTGAAGTATCACGTCAGGGCTGTTAAATATGCGCCTCTTAAATGCGGACACCCGTGTAGTGAACGTCGTGTCGTGCACGTCCTGGCGAAACACAATCCCGGTGAGACTTAGATAGCGCGTGAGCGTCACGACAGGATCACCGGTTCCCGGGCTTGACTTGCGCGGAATGCTCTGGATAGCGCGGTCGGGATGATTGACGCCGCCGGGGCGCGGTGATGGGGTGATCCCGGTTCGGAGCGGGCAACGGGATCAGAATGAACAGCGAGTCGCAGCTGCGCGAGAAGCTTCGGAAGATCGAGGCGTTGTTCGTGGGGGCCGGAACTGCTGGTGAGCGCCATGCGGCGGAAGCCGCGCTGCAGCGGGTGCGGGCCCGGGTCGAGGAACTCGCTCGCCACGATCCACCAATCGAACAGCAATTCTCACTTCCCGACCAGTGGTCTCGGCACCTTTTTCTGGCGCTTTGCCGCCGATATGGGCTGCGGCCGTTTCGTTATCGCCGGCAGCGACGCAACACGGTGATGGTCCGTGCGTCACGGGGCTTCGTCGATCGAGTCCTGCTGCCGGAGTTCACCGAGCTGGAGCGTGCGCTGCAAGTGTATCTGCACGAGGTGACGCTGCGCGTGATCCGCGAAGAGATCTACGACGACGCCAGCGATGCGCAGGAAGTTCCAGATGCCCTGCCGTCGAACTGATCAGGCGGCGAGCTTTGCCTGCGAACTATCGCGCTCGGCCTTCCAATTCCACGGCAACAGCATGTGCAGCTGATTGATCTTTGTACTTCCGGAGACGATGCGCTCGAGAACATCGGTCAGATAGTGCCGCGGGTCGATGTCGTGCAGCTTTGCCGTGTTGATGAGCGATGCGAGGGTGGCCCAGCTTTCGGCGCCGCCCTCACTGCCGGCGAACAAGTAATTCTTTTTTCCCAGGCCTATCGGCTTGATGCTGCGTTCGACCGTATTGCTGTCGATCTCGATGCGACCATCATCGATGAAGCGCGTCAGGCCTTCCCAATGGTTGAGGGTGTAGCGGATCGCCTTGCCAAGGCCGGATTTCTTCGAGACTTCCAGTAGCCGCCCCTCGAGCCAGGGTTTGAAGCCCTCGATCGACGGCCTGGTGTCGGTCTGCCGCACTGCAGCCCGATGCGCCGCCGGCAGACCGCGGATGCGATCCTCGATGGCGTAGAACATCGCGATCCGTTGCAGCGCTTCCGCAGCAATCGGCGACTTCGTCGCGACGTGAACGTCCCAGAACTTCCGCCGCGCATGCGCGAAGCAGAACGCCAACTGCACCAGATGGCCGCCGTTCTTGATCAGGCCCTTGTAGGCGGCATAGCCGTCGACCTGCAGGATGCCGTGGTAGTCCCCGAACAGCTGCTTGGCGCGGATCGCCTTGCGATCCTCAGCAAACGTGTAGACTACCGCCGG
>NZ_JASAUS010000162.1:0-14562 GCF_029953005.1 Bradyrhizobium sp. Mp27
TTGCCGAAAGTCATCGCCGGTGTAAAGTTCATCGACGGAATCGAAGTCATTCCGAACACTGAAAGCCACGCCGCCTGATCAGGCCGCGTCACCCAAAATCAGCCATAGCTCAGTGACCGTGCACTACGAACGCAGCGCACCATTGGTTTTCTCTATCGAGCCATTGATCTTTTCTATCAAGAACACGATGCGCGCCTCGTTGCGCTCGGTGATCTCCACCGTGTCGCCCGTCTCGCGGATCAGGTTCGGAATGTCAATCACCGACAGCGGGTCGGTACAGTGTACTTCGAGCTGATCGCCCGGCTGCAATGGCTTCAGCGCCTTGCGCGTCTTCAGGGCAGGTAGCGGGCATTTCAGCCCGGTGAGATCGAGTGTGGTTCTGGTCATGGGCGCAACATGGCGGGGTGAGGCGATGGCGTCAACGCGAGGCCTCAGAGCAAATCCGCATAGGACAAGAAACCTACGCTCTGTCCCGGCTCGACACGTGTGATGTCGTCGCAGAGTTCGATGAGGCCATCGGTCTCGACCAGCGACGACAACAGGCCTGCGCCTTCGCGCGGAAACTTGACCGCTTCCAACGCACCGTCCTCTCCGCGCCGCAACGAGCTGCGAACATATTCGCGGCGGCCGATCTTCTTCTTGTAGGTGAACGCAGCACGCACCGGGATCGGCAACAGCGGCTCCGGCAGGCTGCCCGCAAGCGCCAGCACCGTCGGCCGCACCACATGGACGAAGGTGACGAAACTGGCGACGGGATTGCCGGGCAAGCCGATCAGCGGCGTGCCGCCGATGATGCCCATCGCCACGGGACGGCCGGGCTTGATCGCCATCCGCCACAGCACCAGCGAGCCGATGCTCTCGACCGCCGCCTTGACGTGGTCCTCCTCGCCGGTCGAGACGCCGCCGGTGGTGAGGATCAGATCGTGGCTGCCTGCAACCTGCTTCAATCCATCCGCGAGCGCATTGCGCTCGTCGCGCAAGATGCCGAGGTCGGAGACCTCACAGCCGAGGCGGCGCAGCATCGCCATCAGCATGAAGCGGTTGGAATCGAACAGCTGTGACGCCGCGCGCGGCTCGCCGGGCGAAGCCAGCTCGTCACCGGTCGAGAACACGGCGACACGGATACGCCTGACGACGTCGAGCCGGATCAGGCCGAATGCTGCAGCAAGCGCGACATGCTGCGGCCGCAGCCGCTGGCCGGCCCGCAGCGCGACGTGCCCTTGCGGAATGTCCTCGCCCGCCGGGCGGACATTCGCGCCGGGCTTCAGCCCCGGCGGCAGCACGATTCTGCCGGCCTCATCGAGGCGAACGTCTTCCTGCATGAAGACGGTCTCGGCGTCAGGCGGCATCGGCGCGCCCGTGAAGATGCGCACAGTGTGGCCGGCCTTGATCGGCGCCTGCGCAAGGCCGCCGGCCTGGATGCGGCCGTCGAGCGGGAATGCGCGTTCCGCGCTTTCCGGAAGGTCGGCGTTGCGCACGGCGTAACCGTCGACGGCGGAGTTGGTGAAGGGCGGCAGCGGCAGGGGCGCCGCGATATCACGCGCGAGCACGCGCCCATCGGCGTCAACGAGTGCCACGGTCTCGATATCGGCGATCGCATTGACGCGCGTGGTGATCAGACCAACGGCCTCGTCGACCGACATCATCGGTCCACCGAAGGCAAAGCAATCGTCCGACAGTTGCGCCATGGTGCCTCGTCAGCGTATCGCGGCGCTTTTTGCCACCGCTTCCTCGACCGGCATCGCCGCACGCAGCAGCAATGCCGCGGCGGCCTCGATATCATCGAGATGGACGGTCGGCAGGCGGGTTTCAATGGCGATGTCGGTCGCAATCCCGACAATCCCGGGATCATCGGGAAACAGCAACGGCTTGCCGTTGCCGGCGCGATGCACCTCGATCTTGCGGTGCGGCTCGCGCTTGAAGCCCTCGACCACGACGAGATCGACGGCTGACAGCTTGCTCAGAAGCTCCGGCAGCCGCGGTTCCTCGGCGCCGCGCAACTCATGCATCAGGGCCCAGCGGTTCGACGACGCAACCAGCACCTCGGCCGCGCCGGCCTCCCGGTGGCGCCAGGAATCCTTGCCGGGCACGTCGACGTCGAACTGGTGATGGGCATGCTTGATGACGGAGACGCGCAGGCCTTGCGCATTGAAATGCGGGATCAGCCGCGTCAACAGCGTGGTCTTGCCCGCACCGCTCCAACCCGCAAGGCCGATGACTTTCATCGCAACTCGATCTCCGCCAGCCGTGTCATGCGGCCGGAACCGCCTTCTCCATCGTCGTGAGCATGCTTATATCGGCTTGACCCGAATGTCATGCTAACGTCGCGGCCATGATGAAGATCGACAAAGCCCCGGTGCCCCTGATCGTTCCGAACCCTGACGACCCGCGCCTGACGGAGCGCGTGACCGGCACCGACCAGACCGGCGCCAAGGTCGAGATCAAGGTGCCGGTGGAACGGCCGCTGACGCTCTACCTGAATTCGCAGGAGATCGTCACCATGATGACGATCGGCGACTACCCGGAATATCTGGCGCTGGGCTATCTGCTCAACCAGAACATGCTGAAATATAATGACGAGGTCACCGAGGTCGAATACGACGACGACCTCCAGGTGGTGGTGGTGCGCACCTCACATCACACCAATTTCGAAGCCAAGCTGAAGAAGCGCACCCAGACCTCGGGCTGCGCGCAGGGCACCGCGTTCGGCGACCTGCTGGAGGCGGTCGAGAGCGTCGCGCTGCCGAAGGCGGAGCTGCGCACCTCCTGGCTCTACCAGATGACGCAGACCATCAACACCATGCCCTCGCTCTATCTGGAGGCCGGCGCGATCCATGGCTGCGTGCTGTGCAAGGAGGGCGAGCCGCTCTGCTACACCGAGGACGTCGGCCGTCACAACGCGGTCGACAAGATCGCGGGCTGGATGTACCGCCACGGCGTCGATGCCTCCGACAAGATCCTCTACACCACCGGACGGCTGACCTCGGAAATGGTGATCAAGACCGTGCGCATGGGCATTCCGATCCTGGTGTCGCGCTCCGGCTTCACCGCCTGGGGCGTCGATCTCGCTCGCCAGGTCGGACTGACGCTGGTCGGCCGCACGCGCGGTAAGCGCTTCATTGCGCTCGCGGGCGAAGAGCGGATCGTCTACGACCAGAACCTTGCTTACGTCGAGGAGGAGTCGGCGAAGCACAAACGCAAGGGTGAAGGTGGTGACGACTGACTTTCCGGCAACGCAGGGCGTGCTGCTCGCAGGCGGCCTCGCTCGGCGCATGGGCGGCGGCGACAAGCCGATGCGGACCATCGGCGGCCGCACCATCCTTGAGCGCGTGATCGCGCGATTGACGCCGCAATGCAGCGGATTGATCCTCAACGCGAATGGCGATCCCGCACGCTTCGCGGCGTTCGGCCTGCCCGTTGTCGCCGATGACGTACCCGGCTTCCCCGGGCCCCTCGCCGGCATTCTCGCCGCGCTCGACTGGACGGCGGCGCACCGGCCTGACATCGAATGGGTGCTGAGCGCCGCAGGCGACTGCCCGTTCCTGCCGCGCGATCTCGTGGCGCAGTTGCACGAGGCGCGGGAGCGCGAGAACGCACAGCTCGCGGTCGCCGCATCAGGCGACCAGTCGCATCCGGTGATCGGTCTGTGGCGCATCGCCTTGCGCGACGAGCTGCGTCACGCGCTGGTCGTCGAAGACCTCCGCAAGATCGACCGCTGGACCGCGCGCTATCCACTGGCGACGGTAACGTGGCCGGCCGAGCCGCTCGATCCGTTCTTCAACGCCAACACGGTCGAGGACATCGCCGAAGCCGAGCGGCTGGCCGCGCTGGATGCGGCCTCCTGACAAGAAGCGTCGGCGCAAGCGCGAGCAGGCGGTTCAAGCCGCCAGCGGCACTTCCCAGGCGTCGTAACCGTAGACCCAGCTCGTATCGGTGCGCTCCTTGAGCCAGATGTTGGCGCGCGAGGTCTCCTGCACCCGCGTCGTGCGCACCTTGCGGGTCGCCTCGAAGCGGCGGAACGCATTGGCGACGCCGTCGCGGCCGACACCGTCGAGGCAGCGCGACAGCACGGCGGCGTCCTCGATTGCCATGGCCGCGCCCTGCGCCATGTAAGGCGTCATCGGATGGCAGGCATCGCCGAGCAGCGTCACCTTGCCGTCGGCCCAGCGCTCCAGCGCGTTGCGGTCCATGATCGCCCATTTGTGCACGTCGGGACAGGCGGCGAGCACCTGAGTGACCTGCGGATGAAAGCCTTCGAATGATGCGCGCAGATCGCGCACGTCGCCCTTCGCCGACCAGGACTCGATGCGAAAGTCCGGCTCGGGCTGACTGGTGACGAGATAGACCTCGCTGCGGTCAGGCTTGACGTAATAGATCACGATGTGGCGGTCCTCGCCCCACCATTTGGTGCAGTCGTCGATCCCTGCGCCGCCGAGCAGCGCGGCGGGATAGGTGGTGCGATAGGCGATGCGGCCGGTGAATTTGGCCGGCGCGGTGTCGAACAGGAGATCACGGACCGTCGAATGGACGCCGTCCGCGCCAACCACGGCATCGGCCATGGCACGCGTGCCATCGGCAAAGGTCAGCCGGACACCATCGCCGGTCTGGTCGAGACCGACGAGCTTGTGATTGAGCCTTACAAATTCGTTCGGCACCACGCTCGCCAGCGCCACATGGAGATCGCCGCGATGGGCGAGCAGATAGGGCGCGCCGAACTTCTCTTCCGCGCTCTCGCCAAAAATCATGTCGAACTTGATGTCGCCGCTCTTCCAGTCGCGGTTGTTCCAGGAGCGTGGATAGAACGAGTGCTCGCGCATCCGCGCCTCCAGCCCCAGCGCGCGCAACACCTTCATGGCGTTGCAGCCGATCTGGATGCCGGCGCCGATGCGGGCGAACTGGGAAGCCTGCTCGTAGACCATCACATCGATGCCGACGCGCCGAAGCGCCGCGGCCGTCGCAAGCCCGCCCATGCCGGCACCGACGATCGCAACCGAAAGCGGCCTTGCCATCGCATCCCCCACCCCGTCGCGCGGCTTGAACGCCGCGTCGTCGATCATGCTGGCCGGAAGCCCGCCCGCTCCAGCGCCGTACGCGCCTCATCCGAGCCGAGTGCGTCGAGAAAGGCCTGCACGGCCGGCCGCTGCTTGCGCGCCGTCACCAGCGCGAAATCATAATGCTCTTCCGCGAGCGGAATGAAACCGAGGCCGACAGCATGGGCGACCGGCGCAATGGTCATGCCCCAGTCGGCGCGGTGCTGCGCGACAGCCGCAGCCACGGCATTGTGCGAGCGCGGCTGGTTCCAGTAACCTTCCGGGCGCGCACCGCCGAGCAGCCGGTCGATCAGGATGCGCGTGCCGGCGCCCTGGTTGCGGTTGACCATGATGCAGGCGGGGTCCGCGAGCGCGGCGGCAACGGCTTCCTTCGCGCCGAGCCCCTCGAAACGCTTGTCGCCCTTCCGGAACACGATGCCCTGCATCCGCCGCCAGCCCGGCACGAGCTGAAGCCCCTCAACGAGGTAAGGCGTGTTGTAGGTCTCGCTCTTGTCGTCGAACAGATGGATCGGCGCGAGATCGCATTCGCCGCGCTTCGCCGCCGCAAGTCCGCCAAGGCTGCCGACCGCGATCGAGCGCACGGTCAGCCCCGCATGCGCGAGTTGCGCCGTGACGAGATCGAGGCCGGTGCAATGGCTGCCGACGATGACGAGATCGGGCACCCGCACATGCGGCGTGAACAGCGTCACCTCGGCGTTGGTCCCCGCCGGCATCTGGTCGGCGAGCGCGTCGATGCGCAGAAAACCATCGGCCTGCGCGAACGACGTGATCGCACCCGACCCCTTGCCTGAGGGATAGGCGATCAGGCCGTCCTTGCCGCCGACCAGCGAGACCATGACGAACTCGGTGCGGCCGAGCTCGGAGGCGATGCGCACAGGCACGGTCGCGCTTACCTTGGCATCGGAGCGCGGCGGCAGCCCGGCCATCCTGCGCAGCACCGGCACGATCATGTCGTGGAAGGTGAACATCGCCGAGGTCGGAAAGCCCGGCAGGATCACCACCGGCTTGCCGTCGCACACCGCAAGGCACAGTGGCTTGCCGGGCTTGAGCGCGACGCCGTGCGCGATGATGCCCGGCTGGCCGAGCCGGCCGATGATGCGGTGGGACACGTCACCCGCGCCCTTCGAGGTGCCGCCCGAGAGCACCAGCATGTCGGCGTCCGCCAGCGCGCGGCGCATGGCGGCTTCGAGTTTTGCCTCATCGTCGGGAATGGCGCCGAGGAACACCGCCTCGCCGCCGTTCTCGTCGATCGCGGCGGCGACGATGGCGCCGTTGGTGTCGTAGATCGCAGCCGGCGCGAGCGCCTCGCCGGGCTGAACCAATTCGTCACCGGTGGAGATCACGGCAACACGCGGCTTGCGCGCGACAGTCACCTCGGCAATGCCGCAAGCCGCCAGCATGCCTATCTCGCGCGAGCCGACCATCGTGCCGGCGCGCAGCAGCGCCTCGCCGCGCGCGATGTCGGAGCCTGCGTAGGACACGAACTGTCCGGGCGAAACGGCTCGCCGGACGTCGATCGCATCGGACCCGGCGGGCTGGGTATGCTCGACCATGACGATGGCGTCGGCGCCGCGCGGTAGCGGCCCGCCGGTTGCGATCGGCGTTGCGGTTCCCGTCGCCACTTGCAGCTTCGGCGCGGTGCCGCAGTGAATGGTCTCGCCGTTCAGCGCAAGGCGAACGGGCGCGCCTTCGCCGGCCGCGGCGAGATCGGCCGAGCGCACGGCAAAGCCGTCAACGTTGGAACGGTCGAACGGCGGAACGTCGATCGGCGCCGTGATGTCTTCGGCGAGCGCCGCGCCGAGCGCATCGGCAACCTTGCGCGCCTCGCTCGGGACCGCGCGCGGGAACAACGCAGCTTCAAAGCGCGCCAGCGCGTCCTCGCGCGAGAGGATCTTGAGGAACTGCTCCTGTTCGAGCGCGCTGCGGTCTTGCGATTGCGGGATCATCGTCATGCCAAACCCATATCACTTCCGCATCAGATAGGCATCGACCGGCGTCCCTGCCGCAAATCCCTCGTGGCTGGCGGGAACGAGCAGCCATGCATCGGCCCGGGCAATGGCCTGAAGCGGCCATTCCCCCACCGCAAGCGGGAGCCACGCATGATGTTCCTCGGCCAGCAGGGCGATTTCGGCGATGCCGACACTGGATGCGATTTTTCGCGCAAGCGGCAAGGTCGTGCGGCGGCGCAACTGCCGCGCCGACAGCCGATCGACGAGCGGCAGCACGAGCGCGAGCCAGGCGGCAAGCGCATGATCGGGCGAGCCGGGCAAGGCGACGATTGGAACCGGTCCGAGCCGCCCGACCGCGGCGGTGCGTCCGGGCTGGAGCGCGAGGCCATGGGCGAGCGCGTCACCATGCCGGGCGAGCGCGCTGACCGCGGCATCCCGGCGGCCGGTGCCGCTGCCGCCGACCGTCACGACGAGATCGCAGGCGAGATCGCCGAGCGCTTCCGCGATCGATGCCGCATCTCGCGCGGCCGCTTCGCGCGCTTGCACCTGCAGCCCTGCCGCGCGCGCGATCTCGGCAATCATGTGCGCCGTCACGGCCGCACCCGGCACGTTAACGATGCACAGCCGCGGCCGCCGTACGCCCAGCTTTTCAACACCGGCGGCGCGCGCGAGCAGTAAGGCGGCAGGATGGATCAAATGCCCTTCCGCCACGGCAGGCGCCCGCCCGGCGATGTCGCTTCCGGCGCGCCTGACGCCCTGTCCGGGCACGCCCTCCGCCAGCACCTGGGCGAGTCGCCCCGACACCTCGACTGCGTCGGCATCGAGCACACAATCACACCGCGGCGGCATCGCGTCGCCGGCATCGACCCAAACGGGCGCCGTCGTCAGAGGCAGCGGCGAATAGGCGGACGCACCGACAATATCGTTGGCGCAGAGCGCCCAGCCATCCGCAGCGGCGATGTCGCGCGGCGGAGACGCCGCAAGCAGCGGCGTCCCTGCCGCGATGCAGCCGGCGGCCTCCGTCAGGGGCAACTCGATCGTCGCGATCGGATCAACGCCTCGCAGCAACGCGGCGAGCGCAGTGTCGAGCGGCGTCAGCGATGGCGGCAGGCGCTGGGTCATGCGCCATGATGGACCATGCATCGCCCGGTTTGGCAACCGCCGGCGATGCGAAGGTCAGCCGCCGGACTTGGCCGCATTGGGGAAGAACAGCTGCTGTCCGTCGACCTTGTAGCCGGCGATCGCCGCCTGCCCCTCCGGCGAGATCAGCCAGTCGATGAAGGTCTGCCCCAGCTCCTTCTTCACGTTCGGAAACTTTTCCGGGTTCACCAGCATCGCGCCGTACTGATTGAGCAGCCGCTTGTCGCCTTCGACGACGATGTCGAGATCGCCGCGATCCTTGAAGGCGATCCAGCTGCCGCGGTCGGACAGCACATAGGCGTTCGCCGTGCGCGCCGCGTCGAGGGCTGCGTCCATCCCTTGCTTGACTTCGCGATACCATGCGCCCTTGGCAGCGGCGATATCGATGCCGGCGACGATCCAGAGCGCGAGCTCCGCGGCATGGGTGCCCGAGCGATCTCCGCGCGTCACGAACGGCGCGCCCTTGGCCTCGATCGCCTTCAGCGCGGTGGCGATGTCCTTGCCTTTCACGGCGGCGGGATCGCTCTTCGGTCCGATCAGCACATAGTCGTTGTACATCACGTCAAAGCGCTTCACGCCAAAACCGTCGGCGACGAACTTCTCCTCCTGCGGCCGTGCGTGCATCAGCACGACGTCGACCTCGCCCCTCCGCGCCCCGTCGAGCACTTCATCGGCGCGCCGCACGATCACCGTCACCTCGATGCCGGTCTTCTCGCGGAAGATCGGCAGCAGATGATCGAGCAGGCCGGACTCCTGTGTCGCCGTGGTCGAGGCCAGCACGATCGCGCGGTCCTCCGCAAATGACGCCGCCACGCCCGCGGCGAGGCCGCAGAGAAGCGCGAGTGCAACGGACAGGCGGCGGACGGCCATGATCGGGTTCCCATTGGCTATGACGCAATCATGATGATGATCGATTGCGCCACACTCGTGACGCGTTTGCTCATTGCGCTCCCCACTCGGGACATTTCGGCAATGCGGCGCGCGCGATACGCCCATTGCAATTGCGAGCGCGACGGCCGCAAGGCCCGCGCCACGCGCGCGCTTCAGGATCGTTCACCAAAGCAGAGATCGCGCGTGAGGATGTGTTGCAAAGCAGCGAGATGATCGGGCATGGTCCTGGCGGACGTAAATTGAAATGCAGAATTCCACCTGCGTCGAACGCCAAAAAGAAGCAAGAATTTGCATAGGAATGCAGGATGGAATTCCTGACGACCAGCGAAGCCGCCGACTACCTTCGGCTCGGCGAACGCAAGCTCTACGAACTCGTCACCACCGGCGCGATTCCCTGCACCAAAGTGACCGGGAAGTGGCTCTTCCCGCGGCACGAGCTCGACCTCTGGGTCCTGTCGGGACTGGCGCGTCCGGCTGGCATGCTGACTGCGGAGCCGCCACCGGTCGTGGGCGGCAGCCAGGACGAGCTTTTGGACTGGAGCCTGCGTGAATCCGGCTCGGGCCTGGGATCGATGAGCGAGGGCAGCGCGCGCGGGCTCGAGCGCTTGCAACGCGACGAGGTGATGGCCGCGGCGGTGCACTTCCACAGCCTGGAGGCCGACGGCAATCTTGCCTCCGACGCCAGTGCGACGACGCTGCGTGACGCGCCTGACCTGCATGATGCGTTGCTGGTCGCATTCGTCCGCCGCGAGCAGGGTCTCGTGCTGCCGCCGGGCAATCCGAAACGGCTGCGCGGCCTCTCCGACGTGCTCGCGCTCGGTGTCAGGATGGCGATGCGACAACAGGGCACAGGCGCGCAGATGCTGCTCGACGTGCTGTTGAAGCGCGCCGGCGCCTCGACGCGCGATCTGCGCCGGGTCGAGACGCCGGCCCTCACCGGGCCGGATCTCGCCGAGATCGTCCGCGCGGGACAGGCCGATTGCGGAATCGCGACGCGTGCGGCGGCGCGCTCGGCCGGACTCGATTTCGTGCCGCTGGTCTGGGAGAATTTTGATCTCGCAATGCGGCAACGCAGCTACTTCCGCCCGCCGATGCAGGCCCTGATCCGGTTCCTCAGCGAAAGGCGGCTGCGGCAGCGCGCCGAGGAGCTGACCGGCTACGATCCCTCGCCGGCTGGGCAGATCCGCTTCGCGGCCTGACGTTGACGCCCGCCCCCAAATAGTTGCAAAAGAAACCAATTCAGCCGGGCCATACCCGGGCAACACCGGCCAACGAGCCGGATCAGGGGAGGACAAGCGTGAATCCAACGAGATTTGGACTGCCGGTCGCGACCGGCTTTGTAGCGACGTTCCTGGCGGCGGCACTGCTGCCGGGTACGGCGTCGGCGCAGGTTTCCGACGACATCGTCAAGATCGGCGTGCTCACCGACATGAACGGCCCCGCCTCCGCGCCGACCGGCCAGGGTTCGGTGACGGCGGCGCAGATGGCGATCGACGATTTCGGCGGCAAAGTGCTCGGCAAGCCGATCAGCATCGTGATCGGCGACCACCAGCTCAAGGCCGATATCGGCGGCGGCATCGCGCGGCGCTGGTACGACGTTGATCAGGTCGACCTGATCGTCGACGTGCCCGTCTCGGCCGTCGGACTCGCGGTGCAGAACGTCGCCAACGAGAAGAAGCGGCTGTTCATCACCCACTCCACCGGCACCGCGGATTTTCACGGCAAGTTCTGCTCGCCCTACGCGATCCAGTGGGTGTTCGACACCCGCGCGCTCGCGGTCGGCACCGCGGATGCGGTGGTCAAGCGCGGCGGCGACAGCTGGTTCTTCATCACCGACGACTACGCCTTCGGCCATTCGCTGGAGCGCGACGCCTCCAGCGTCGTCACTGCCAATGGCGGCAAGGTACTGGGCTCGGTGCGGCCGCCCTTAGCAACCCCCGACCTCTCCTCCTTCGTGCTGCAGGCGCAGGCCTCCAAGGCCAAGATCATCGGCATTGCCGCGGGTCCCCCGAACAACATGAACGAGATCAAGACCGGCTCGGAGTTCGGCGTGTTCAAGGGCGGCCAGCAGATGGCGGCGCTGCTGGCGCTGATCACCGACATCCACGGCCTCGGCCTGCAGGCCGCCCAAGGGCTGTTGCTGACGACGTCGTTCTATTGGGACATGGACGACAAGACCCGGGAATGGTCGAAGCGCTATTTCGCCAAGATGAACAAGATGCCGTCGATGTGGCAGGCCGGCGTCTATTCGAGCGTGATGCACTACCTCAACGCCATCAAGGAGACCGGCACCGACGATCCGCTCAAGGTCGCGGCGAAGATGCGGGAAAAGCCGATCGAGGATTTCTTCGCCCGCAACGGCAAACTGCGCGAGGACAATCTGATGGTGCACGACCTCTGGCTGGTACAGGTGAAGACGCCGGAGGAGAGCAAATATCCGTGGGACTATTACAAGATCCTCACGACCATCTCGGGCGACAAGGCGTTCGGGCCGCCCGACCCGGCGTGTCCGCTGGTGAAGAAGTGATGCGGTAGCGAAGCGCAAGAGAAGTCGTCATGGCCGGGCTTGTCCCGGCCATCCACGATCTTTCGTACGGCGCCAAGAACGTGGATGCCCGGGACAAGCCCGGGCATGACGACTGTCGATGCAGTCGCGCGCTATTTCACCACCCCGATCTCGCGAAAATACTTCATCACGCCCGGATGGATCAGCTCCGGCTTCGGCGCTGCCGCGACCGTGTTCGACGCCGTGGTCTCGCAGGCTTGCGCGAGCTGCTTGCGGAATGTCGCCTCGACGCCGTGCAGCGTCTTCGCGAGGCGATAGGCGACGTCATCGGGCAGGTCCTCGCGCGTGAGGACGAAACTCCACGAGCCGAGCGAGGCGATCGGCTCGGCCTGCTTCGGATAGGAGCCGGCCGGCACGGTGAGCGGCTTCAGGAATGCATGCTTGGCGCGAATGCGCGTGATCTCGTCGGCGCTAGGCGCAATGAAGCGCGCGCCTGACGCGCTCGAGGCCACCGCGGCAAAGCCGGGCCAGCCGATGCCGGCGCCCCACAACGCGGCAACGCGGCCGTCCTCGACCATCGCAGGGCCATCGCCGGCGCGGTCGAGATAGATCGCCTTGAAGTCCTCGTCCTGCTTGAGGCCGAGACCATCGAGCACGTAACGCGCCAGGATCGGCAGGCCCGAGCCCTTGGCGCCGAACGCGACGGGCTGGCCGACGAGATCGCGAATGGTCTTGTACGGGCTGTCCGCCCGCACCACGAACATGCCGGGGTTGGAATAGATCGCGGTGAGGATCTTCAACCGCACAGGCGCGCGGCCGATGCCGGCAAAGGCCTCGTAGGCCGGCTCGCCCGCGACCAGCGCGAGATCGAGCTCGCCCTTCTCCAGCAGCGGAATGTTCTCGTTGCTGCCCTTGGTGTTGCGGGGCGCGATGGTGATTTGCGGATCGGCCGCGTTCATCGCTTCCGCAAAGGCGTTGCCATAGAGCGGAAAGCCGCCGCCGGGCGTCGCGGTGCCCAGGCTGAGTGTCGTGGTCGGAATGGCGTTGCCTCCGGTTTGAGCAGCGGCGGGGCTTGCGAGTGGATTTGCGAGCAGCGCCGCGCCGAGAAGGATTGTGATTGCGAATCTCATGATGAGTCCCGGCCGCCCCGCGTCAACATCGACTTGCGGCGATGTAGGCAGCGGGCGGTTTTTGTGAAAGCATGCAGCCCAACGACAATAGAACAATGGGAGACGTCATGTTGCGAATTTTGCGTAACACTGTTTTTGGGCTGCTTTTTCTTTCAACTCTCCTCAACGCCTCCCCTCCCGCCTCCGCCGCCGGCTACCCCGACCGCCCCGTGCACTGGATGATCGGCTTCGCCGCCGGCGGCCCGGTCGACATCGTGGCGCGGATCATGGCGCAGGCGCTCTCGGATCGCCTCGGCCAGCAATTCATCGTCGAGAACCGCGCCGGCTCCGGCGGCAACATCGCGGCCGGCGCCGCGATCAACGCGCCCGCGGACGGCTACACGCTGCTGTTCGTCGCGCCCAACAACGCGATCTCGACCTCGCTCTACAAGAAGCTGCCGTTCGACTTCCTGCGTGACACCGTGCCGGTCGCGAGCATCATGCAGCTCACCAACATGCTGGTCGTCTCCAACGCGTTTCCCGCGAAGACGGTCCAGGAGTTCATCGACTACTGCAAGGCCAATCCCGGCAAGATCTCGTTCGCCTCGTCCGGCAACGGCACCTCGGTGCACATGTCGGCGGAGCTGTTCAAGGTGATGACCAAGTGCGACATGGTGCACGTGCCCTATCGCGGCTCGGCCATCGCCTTCCCCGACATCATCTCCAACAAGGTGCAGCTGATCTTCGATAACCTGCCCTCCGCGCTCGAGCAGTCGCGCGGCGGCACTGTCCGCGCCATCGGCGTGACCTCGCCGCAGCGCTGGCCAACCGTGCCCGACGTGCCGGCGATCGCCGAGACCGTGCCGGGCTTCGAATCGGTCGGCTTCTACGGCATCTCCGCGCCGAAGGGCACGCCGCCCGAGGTGATCGAGATCCTCAACAAGGCCGTCGGCGAAGCCCTGAAGGACCCGAAGGTCATCGCGCGGCTGACCGAGAATGGCGGCATCCCGAAGCCGATGACGCCCGCCGAGTTCGGCAAGCTGGTCGCCGACGAGACCGAGAAGTGGAAGAAGGTGGTGGAGTTCGCCGGGGTTTCGGTGGACTAGGGGTGGCCCTCCGCGGCGCGCCGTAGCTCGCCGGCAAAGCATTCGGAGGGACCTGCAGGCCCCTCCAGAATCAAAATGTGCGAAAACAACCCCATGCACAGTAGAAAAGTCACGTGATCACAATGGGTTACGGAAGCGAAAAAACGAGCCTTCGCAAGCCGATTTGACTCGTCGGGCAAAACAGGAGCATAAGGCCATCATCGCCAGTTTCGGTAATTCGAAAATAATCGTCAATGCTGCGCCGGGGGTTTCCGTCCACCAGAGCCAGCATTGCACCCCCGCCTCCATCCCTGTAAACGAACCGCGCACCGTTGCCGGCCGCGTAGTCCCGCGGCCGTCCCGCGGCGGGGCCTGTAGCTCAATGGTTAGAGCCGGCCGCTCATAACGGTCTGGTTGCAGGTTCGAGTCCTGCCGGGCCCACCAGTGTTTTCAGGGGGTTGCGTGGCCTGGTCTCGCTTCGCTCTTTCTTCAGCCAATGGAATAACCAAAGCAACGTTCTTCTTTGGTCTCGCATGATTTCCGATGGCGTTTGCCGCGCCCTGCAAATGATCGGGATGATGATGGCCATAGACTTCGCGAAGCGTCTTTTCGCTCATGCCCAAGAAACCGGCCGCCTCCCAAAGCGGGGCGCCAGACTGCATCAGCCAAGTCGCTGCGGTGTGCCGCAGTGTGTGGGGAGTAACGTTGCCAATCTTCAGGTTGTGTTTCGGCATGGAATAAGGACCCCGTTTTCGGGGTGATCGGCATCCAATCGGGACCCCGGGATAAGGGTCCACAGTGGCTTCCATCGAGTCATGGAAGCCGAGGTTG